>JBGSSZ010000447.1:0-8050 GCA_041736785.1 Limnoglobus sp. | reverse complement strand
GGATGCCGGTTTGCCCCACACGAGGCTCCGGCTGCGGTTCGGGCCGGGTCACAGCGTTCTTGACGGTCTTCGCGCGATCGTCCACCCACTTGGTGAACTTACTCCAGGCTCCCGGGGTGCCGGGATTCTTCTCATTGTCCTGGCGCAAGCCTTCGAAGAGGTCCCGCCGTTGTGGTTCGTTCCGCGGGCGATCGCCGAAGGGATCGAAGCCGCTTTCCGCAGCGGCGCGGGCGGTGATCGCATCTACGCTCGACAGCGGTGTCGCGGGGAGCATGCGCACCGCGGGGCGGTCCGCAGCCGACGCGCCCCCAGCGAGGATCAGGCTCACGGAAATTGTGCGAATCTTCAACACGGGTCGGACTCCCTTCCGACAGGATCACGGGACGCCGATTGGCGTCGACTACTTCCGCGGGGGTGCGTTGCCGACACCCTGAGTCGAGGGCAACTGCTGGCCCCCCTGATTCGCGGTTCCGGTACGGTTGAACCGATTGGCATACACGCTTGCGAAGCTGCCGTGGTTGCCAAACTGGTTGCCGTAGACCACGGGATGCGCCGCGCTGCGGAGCAAGATCGGCTGCCCGCCGGGCTCGTAGGTCGCGCCGCTGCCGTCGTTGGGCAGGTTGGATTGTGGCAGGAATCCACCATTGAGTACGCCGACAAACGGCTGATAGGGCGGTGCCTGTCCGAACGCGTTCACGCCTCCGGCGGGTGTGCCGGGCCGCGTGCCGAAATAATAATTGACGCTGGGGTTGTTGCCACCGAACAGATTCAAATACGGGCTCAGCGGCTGGTTGTTGCGATTATAATAATTCGGCAAATAGTTCAATGGTCGAGGATTCGGTGCGAACCCGTTCTGATACTGCGCCGCTGCAGGCAGTGTGAGCACAAAAAATAGTATCAGAGTTCGCATGGTTGCTTTCATTGAATAGAATCGTGTGCGTCGGGTTCGATATCCTAGTTCCCGTTTCCATTAAATCCGAAGCCGCGGCCCTGCACCTGATTATAAGTATTGGCACCGAGCAGGGTCACGCCGAGCACGCGCTCGATGGGTGACAGCACGCGGGCCAGGGTTGTGTCGAGCGTGACCAGCTTCTGAGCCTTCACATACACGCGGTCGCCGGGCATCAGTTGATAGTTAGTCGCGGCGACGCCGTGCTGCGTGATGCCGACCCAGTCCACGGGCAGAATCTGCTCCGGGCAGCCGGTCTGCGGAGTGCGACGGGCCACCCAGATGTTCCGCTTCGACGACACCGTCGGCAGGCCGCCGATATTCGCAATCGCATCAAACACCGTCTCGCTCCCCGTCACTGGGAATGCATAGACCTGCTCGCCTGCGCCGCCGCCATCCGTGCAGACATAATAGCGCTTGCTGTTGTACTGTACCACATCGACGAGCACGCGGATCGTCTCTTTGCGCAGACCCCCGGTGCCGGGCTTGGTCGGATCTTCCTGGGCCGCAATGTAGTCTCGGATCATATCGCTTGCCTGCTCCATGGTCAGCCCGGCCACCGGTACGGCACCCCAGATGCCGAGGAACACTTTCCCATCAGGGCGGACTGAAAAATTCCCCGACACGGGCTGCACAGGAAGGCTGTACGCCTTGTATTCCTTGACTTTCTTTTCGCCGGTCTCGTCTTCCAGAATGGTCACGACTTCGATGCTCAGCAGGTCCGGCGGCTCAATCACATAGGGCGGCAGCGTGATCTTGTTGAGTTCCACCGGCACGGAACCCGGAGCCGGGACGTGAATCGCCGGATCTTTCGAGCCATGCGAGCCGTGCGTCAGCGTGTTGGCGCATCCCATGCCAGCCAGGGAGACCATCGTAATAAGGAGCAGTACACGCATGAGCAATCTCCGGGAACGCCGGGCGCAGAGCGACCGCCGTCCTCGGTTCTATCGGCACGATTGGCAGAGTCGCTCCAGATTAACAGCGGCAATTGCCGAAAATCAGAATCCTGTCTGGGGGAAATGGCAAAGCTGGGGCGATCACGCCCGTTTATGGCCCTTCAAGCTGATCGAAGCCGTGCTGCTTGCGGTGGACCGGGCCGTCGAACATTTTCGACGATTTGAAGAGTTCGAAGCGTCCGTCGCCGGCGAGTGGTTTCGTCCGCGTTTCCAGGGCCTGCATTTCCGCGGGCGTCATCGGCTTGAAGTTCCGGACTATCTTCAGATTCTGATCCAGCACCTTCTCCGAGTCGATGCCGCTGACGAGCGTAGAGATCGGCAGCGACAGCACATAGCGGATCGCATCCTCGACTGGGATACCAGCCTTGCTGACAATCGAGCCGTTTCCGCCCAGGCTTTTCATTCCAAGCGCAGCGATGCCACGTGACGTCAGTTCGGGCAGAACTTTCTTTTGAAAACTGCGGTAATGGGCGTCCATGCAGTTCAATGGCATTAGCACGGCGGACCACTCGCATGGTCGGCTCAGCATGTCCAAGTGAATGCTCGGATCTTTGTGCCCCGTGAAGCCGAGGTATCGTACTTTGCCATCCTTGAGGGCTTTCTGCGCGACACTGATCGCCCCGTCCGCGGCGAAGATCCAATCGGGGTCGTTGTCATAGACGATCTCGTGAAATTGCCAGAGATCGATGCGATCGGTCTTGAGCCGTCGGAGGCTATCGTCCAGATGCTTCTGAGCGTCCTTGGCAGTGCGGCCGCAGACCTTGGTCATCAGGAAGGTTTTATCCCGGCGACCGCCCTCACTCAGGGCTTTGCCCATCCGCTCTTCCGCGAGCCCGTCGTGGTAGTCCCAGCAGTTGTCCATAAACGTGATGCCTTCATCGACAGCCCGCTGCATCAGTTTGATGCTCTCGGCTTCAGTGAATTTCTTGGGATTGGTGGATGCGTGTCCGCCCAGTGCGATGGCGGAGACCATTTCTGGGCTGCGGCCAAACTTCCGCTGCGGAATCATTCCACTGTTGGTCGAATCGCTAGCCTGGGCTGCGCCCGCGGCAAGACCCACTGCCGTCGCTTGAATGAAATGTCGGCGGTCGAGTGAATTGGCCATGGTATTTTTCCAAAAGGAATTTCCCATGTGCGTGCAAAATGAATACCGTTTCAGCATGCATTTTCGAAATCGATCTCTTCCCAATCAGGGTTGTGTGAAATCCGCCAGCAGCGGGTGATGGGCAGAGCCGAGGTCGGGCCCGATGAGCACACTCCGACACTGCAGTGGGGCCTGAAAGAGAATCTGATCGATCCGCACACTGGCTCGATTGGAAAACATTGTCGAGCCCCAGCCGAGCCCGGCTTCGCTGTAGGCATTCTGATACTGGCCCCAGTCGCGGCGATAGATAGAGCTTTCGACGGGCAGGTTGAAGTCGCCCGCCAGCAGCGGTGTTGTGTCGA
Organism: Limnoglobus sp.; assembly: GCA_041736785.1. Taxonomy (GTDB): domain Bacteria; phylum Planctomycetota; class Planctomycetia; order Gemmatales; family Gemmataceae; genus JBGSSZ01. The sequence continues at coordinate 4,699 of JBGSSZ010000447.1, read as the reverse complement.
TCCAACGGCGGACGATTGCCGACGCGGTGCTGCGTTTGGCGATCACGGTTTCGAGTGTGCCGACGGCACCCGGCTTGCGCGAAAGCACCGCTTCCAGACCCGGACGCGGCGTGGGCAGGTGGACCGTCGCCACTTCGCGATCACCGCTGGGGAAACTGACGCGATAGCGGGCCGCACCGCGGGCAGGGCCAATCTTCGCATCGCTCAGGGTACCCAGCAGCTTCAGCGGATACCGCGACGCCATCGCCAGACCGTTCGAGCCGGGGAGGAAGTTCAGGCGATACTCGATCGGGAAGTCATCCACGAGGATGCGATCTGCGTCCTGCAGACAAATCACATCGGGCTCATAGGTCTCGACAAACCTGTGGAACAGTTCGCGGTTGGCGGACTTGGAGTCGGCGTTGAACGTCATCAACCGCAATGTACCCGGCTCACGGGGTGGAGCGAGATCGCTGGCAATGTTGACAGTGCCCCCCATAAACGGCCCAGCGATCAGCACCGCCGCGATCAGGCAACAGACCACACCACTGACCGAGCGTGCGAGCAGGGATAGTGGCAGCAGCAGGGCCAACGGCGCCAGCGCCACCCAGCGCGGACCGAAGAGCAGCAGCGTCGCAAGCCAATGCTGGTCGGCCGCGGTGTAGAACCACACCACCACGCCGATGACGATGACGAGGTTGGCGAGGGCGAGGCGGCCTGCCCATTTGCGAAAGCGGGATGGCGGGGTTGAAGGTGTCATAGTCATGGTCTTATGTGGTTGGCTTTTTGCCGACGCCCATTTCCTCGCGGACGCCGCAAAGAGCCTTGAGTTTGCGGACGACTTTCCCCGCAAACCGCCGCGGGCGGGCCAGCAGCATTCTTCGCCGCGTCGCCTGAAGTTCACTTGCGTCGGCATCGGTGTTGAGGAGCCAGTGATAGTAGCCCTCGCTGGCGCGATCGTAGCCATCATTCCAGGGTTTGGGGCTGCCGGTGTAGTGAATGGCACGCACATCCTTGGGCACGCCACACTCGGCGAGGCAGTGGGCGTTGAATTCCAGCGGCAGCAAGTGGGCTTTTGCGTGCAGCAGTCCGTTGAGGATGCCCTGATCGAAGGCGAACGGTTGCCGTGTGGCGTCCTGTTCCGCGAGCACACCCTCGAACCGCTCCGCGAGATCCTGATGATCCTGGGGTCGCAAGGCGAAGATTCCAGCGTTGAAGCCGCGGGTTTCGGCATCGAGCTTGAAGCGATCGAAGTACCATGCCTCCATGCCGTGGGGGACCATGTGACGAATTCGATAGGCGCGATCGGCGACGACGTTGACCTTGCCAGCGGGCACGTCCCACCACTCCGACGACGGGCCACAGAGAATCACATCGGAATCGAACCACGCCACTGCGTCGGCAGCGACGGTGGGGATGAAGACCCGCGACCACGACACGAGCACTTTCGGATCGTCGGGTGAATTCGCGAGCCGCCGCGGAATGGCACGCACCTCGGCGAGTTCACCGAGCACGGCTTGCACGTCAGAGACTTGCTCGAGCGGAGAGAAACAGATGCGTGCAATGTCGGGATGGTGCTTCCGCAGCGTGCGCAACAGAGCCACAGCACCGGTGGTGAAATCGGCAGTGCAACCGGTGATGGCCGCGCGGCTAGACGGCGAAGCCATGCTGCTGCCGGTGGAAGGGGCCGTCGAAATTCTGCGTGGTTTTGTGCCATTCGTGGCGACCATCGCCCGCCGCAAACTTCGCCTTTTCCAGGATCCGCTTCGATTCCGCTTCGCTCAGGATCTGGAAGTCGCGGGCCACGGCCACATCCTGTCGGAGCACCTCCATGGAGTCGATGCCCACCACGAGCGAGGCGATCGGCTGCGAGAGAGAATAGGCGAGGGCCTCCTCCGCGGTGACGATGCTGTGAGCCACAATCTGTCCGCGCTTGACGAGATCGCCGCCGCCCATGCTCTTCATGCCGATGGCACCGATGCCGCGGCTGAGCACATCGGGCAGCAGTTCGTGCCGGAAGCTTCGGAAGAAGTGATCGCAGACATTGATCGGCATCTGAACGGTGTCCCAGGCATGCAGCGGCAGCATCCGCTGTAGAATGTGCGGTGACTTGTGCCCGGTGTAGCCGATGAACCGCACCTTGCCATCTTTCTGGGCTTTCACCGCCTCTGCCAGTGCACCCTTCTCGACGATCCATTCGGGGTCGTTGTCGTAGTTGATCTCGTGAAACTGCCAGAGGTCGAGGTAATCAGTGCCGAGTCGGCGGAGGCTGTCTTCAAGGTGCTGCCGCGTACCGGCCGCATCGCGGCTGCAGTTTTTGGTCATCAGGAAGACTTGATCGCGCTTGCCCTTGAGGGCACGACCCATGAGGTCCTCGCTGCGGCCTTCGTGGTAGTCCCAGGCATTGTCCCAGAAGGTGATGCCATCATCGAGTGCGGCGTGAATCAGGCTGACAGCGGCATCGTCTTCGAGTTGTCCGAAGTGCCAGCCGCCGAGGCAGAGGATGGAGACATTTTCGCCAGTGCGACCGAGTGGCCGGGTCGGGAGTGCATTTGCCATGAAGTGGTTTTATGAGATTCGCTGCGAGAGCGATCGTCACCAGGGCTTCGGGCCAGCGAGTTTCTTCATCGGCGGTGCGGGCTCCAGAAAGGGCACGTTCATCGCATCTTCGGGATCCGGGACCATCACGGCGGCACTGGCATAACCACTGTGAGGCGTCGGTGTCGTCAAGCGACGATCACCGCCACGGCCTACCGCCCAAGCCATGACTTTCTTGGCTACTTCGCCTGCCTGCTTGCTGTTGGGCGGCAGCGTCTCGCCGGTGAGGCCCAAGTCGAAGCCGAGCCGGTATTGCAGGATATTCGCAATGGCCATGGCGACTTCGCGGTTCGGCTGGCGGCCAAGGCCACGGAGCACATCAAGACCATCGGGGTGCCAGGGGTCGACGATGAGCATCGCCTCCGCGGCGAGCAGACGCACCGGGCCGGGTTGATCGGCGTTGCTCATGCGGTCGAGCAGTTCAGGCGTCAACAGCCCCAAGTTTCGCAGGAGTCCAGCAAGCTCCACGCGCAGGCTCGTGGCCGTCGCGGAGTCGAGCACCTGATTGGTCAGATCGGTGATGAGGTCGTAGTCGCCGGTGGTCTGGAGGACGTGGCTGTAGTGGTCGATGAGCGTGCGGACGCTCTTGGTGCCGAGCGGATCACCCTCGATCGACCACGAGGTAAGGTCGCAGATGGCCACGACGGGCAATGACCCCGCGGCTCCGGGGAGTGCGGCGTCCTTGCCCTTCGGATCAGCGAGCATGGTGCGGATCGCATCGCGAACGAGGTTCCAGCGCTCACCGCCATCGCTCAGTGCGGCCCAGACAGCAGCCGCCCGCACATCTGCGTAAGAGTCATGAAAGAAGTCCGACAAGCCAGCGATTATCGCGGGTTCGTCGATCCCGCCGAGCGAGGCCACGGCGAGGGCGCGGACATTGGACTCCGGTGTCTTGCGGGCTTCCTGCAGCACGGCGACCGCTTCTCGGGCTCGCCAGGCGGGCCGTCCGATGAACGAGGCGAATGCCGCCGCCCGCACCTGAGGGCGCGAATCACGAAAGAGATCAAACACTGGCCCCGGCTCGATTTCCGCCGCATCGCGTAGGGCATGGACTTCAGGGAGATGGCGAACATCTGCGAGTTCGCTTGGCCACGCTTCGCGAGCTTGCAGCCGGGCGCACCACTTGCGGGCCCGCCGTCGCGGTTCAGCACCCGTGCGAAAAAGATCGTGGATGGCGAACTGCAGCACAATGGCCAGGAAGAGCATCCCGCGAGCTGCGAAGACCGCGGCATCGCTGACCCGCGGGGCCGCGAGCCAGATCACTGCGAGGGTGGAGAGGTAAAGCAGGACGACAGCACCGCTGACGGGTGGCCGCCACGCTGGGAATGATCGTGCCAGCAGGATCGCCGGCATGACAGCGACAGCGGCCGCGATGAAAAGTGTGCTGGAATTCAAGCGTGCTGCGATCAAAGTCAGCAGTGCTGACGGCAGCAGCAGTACCGCGTAGTGCAGCAGCCGTGATGACGGCGACCGACGCAGTGGCGGACCCTCTCGCTTCATGCTCAACAGTAGGAGACAATTCCGATGGGGTCAAATGGGTCGGGCTGAGGAGCGATAACGCCGAACTGCAGCAAACGCGATGGCCAGACCCGCCAGCACGGCAGCTGGGGGAGCCGGCACGGGATCCGGTGCATCTGGCGTGAGCAGCAGCAGAGTGAATCCATCGGAGCCCGGCGTCTGAGCGACGATCGTGCCATCATCGGTGATGGTCAGGCCAGCAGTGAGATCGTAACCGGGCACGAGCGTGTTCAGGTCGCGGAGACCGTTGGCGGAGTCCCAAATGAAAGCAAGATCGTTACCGTTGGCATCCTGAGCGGTGCCGACGACCTGTCCTGAGGCATTGACGGAGAAGGCACCGGAGACATCGCCGCCGAAGGTGCCGAGGTCGATCATGCCGAGCAATTGGGACCAGACGAAGGCACGGTTGTTTTCGTTGGCGTCGCGGGCCTGCCCGACGACGAGTCCGGTTTCGTTGGCATCGCGGGCCACGCCGACTGTGCCGCCGAGGGTGCCAAGGTCGACCATGCCGTCGGCGGTGGTCCAGAGGAAGGGATGACTGTTCCCGCCAGCAATCTGAGCCGAGCCGACGACGCGATTGTTGTCGGTGATGGCGTTGGCGAGC
>JBGSSZ010000431.1:0-1680 GCA_041736785.1 Limnoglobus sp. | reverse complement strand
CGGCCGTGGGTGCCGATCACGATGAGGTCTATTCGGGCCGTCGCGGCGTATCGTGCGATCTCGATCGCGGGGTCGCCTTCGAGCAGTTCGTGGTGAACGGCGATCTTCGGATTGGACGGCCGCACCTGTTCGAGTTGATCTTTCCAGAACCGGCGGTCTTTAGCTGCGTCTGCCGAACCCGGTTGAAGGGCGTACACCACGGTCAGGTTCGCGCCGTGGGCTTCGGCAAGGCAGACCGCGTGGAAGTACGCCTGATTGGAATACGGAGAGAAGTCCGTCGGGTAGAGGATCGTTCGGATGGGTGTCATGATTTGGCTCGCGCCGGGGGGAGAACCGTCGGGCACCCACCACTTTATCACTGTGCGTGGGTGCTTGCCAAGTGGAACGGGGGCGTTGTGTCAGCTCGCGCCCCCGCCCTGCGGATTACTTCTTCTTGCCTTTGTACTCCGCGTGGCAGGTGCCGCACGCCTTGAAGAACGCACCGAGTTCGGTGCCGATGGCCTTCGCGTCCTTGTCTTCGGCGGCCTTCTCAATCGCCTTGGACTGCTCGGCGAACTGCTGAGCGAGTTTCTCCCACTTCTTTGCGTCGCCCTTGGGAGCTTTGTGCATCGGCAGGTTCGCGCAGCACTCGCTGAGCGACTTGGACAGCTTCTGGGCGTCTTCCCACTTCGCGCCCTTGGCGGCGTCGGAGCACTTCGCGGCCAGCCCCTTGGCTTTATTCACACCGCCGACCTTCTGCATGATTTGTTTGATGCTCGGAACGTCTTTCTCATCGGCCGTTGCGGTGCCAATTGCCAGGACGAGTGCGACCATACCTCCGAAAACGATTCCAGCCTTCCGCATTGCAGCATCTCCTCGAACGACACAAAAAATCGGCCGGGGACCCGGCCGTGGTGAAATGATACGCGCGGCACGATTCAGCGACAGGAAAAAAAGTGGGGTTGCAAACAGTTCAGCTCGACGCCTAAACTCTCGCATCCCATGTTCCAGCTCATCTGGAAAGCCCGGGCTGGATGCCCGCGGTTCGGGGGATTCACGGAGGAACTTCACAGATGGCCGTTCGCAAAGACATCCCCTCGCTTCCGCTCACCCGCCCGCTCATCGGCATCAACGTCGAGTATCTCGCGGCGAAGAACTCGACACCAGCCCTGAAACTGAACGCCGGGTACATCGACGCGATCATCGCTGGAGGCGGCCTGCCGGTGATTCTGCCGCCATTCCGCAAAGAGAACCACGCCGAGATCGACACGCTGCTCGACACGGTTTCCGGAGTGATTCTGACCGGCGGAGCGGACATGGACCCGCGCCGCAACGGGCAGGCTCCGACGGCTGCCGTCGTTCCGATGGCCGCTCGCCGCGAAGATGCGGACCGCTATCTTCTGGCCCGTATTTTCGAACGCCGCACGCCCGTTCTCGGCATCGGCCTCGGCATGCAGCAGTTGAACGTCTTCGCCGGCGGAACCCTGCACCTGCATCTGCCCGTGGACAATCCCAAGGCCATGCCGCACTACGATCAGACCGGTGCCCCGCACCGCCACATGGTGCTGATCGAGGCGAACACCCGGCTGGACGACATCTACGGCTCGCAGGAACTGCGCGTGAACAGCATGCACCATCAATCCGTAAATCAACTCGGGAAGAAGATGCGCGTCGCGGCCAAGTCGCCGGACGGCGTGATCG
>JBGSSZ010000347.1:0-2500 GCA_041736785.1 Limnoglobus sp. | reverse complement strand
ACGGCTCGCCGCCAGGTCGCGGGGTGCGATTGCTGCCGCAGCAGTTGCCACCAAAAGGTGCCCCAGAACGTATGGCAGCCGAGATAAAGCAATGCAGCCGGAATGAGGTACTGCCAGCGGATGTCGGCAATCGAGAGGTTGAGTTCGGGATTGCTGAGTGTGTTGGCGAAGTAGCGTCCGACGCCGACGATCACTGCCAGTCCAAACAGAGCTTTGGCGATCGCCCAGGCACGGCGTTGGGTCTGAGTCATCGGGAGATTGTATCAGAGTTTTTATTCCTGCTCCCCTCGCCCACGACTCGGGAGTAAGGGGTTGAGGGTGAGCGGGCGAACGGTCAACGACTGGCAGTCAAGTCATCGACACTTCAAAGCCCCCTCACCCAACCTTCTCCTCCAAAGCGGGGGAGAGGGCTTCAATCCCTGACACTGAGGAATTGGAAGCCAAAACGTCTGCACTTCCATAATTTCACTGTTCCGCCAGATGCCGAGGATAGTTGCGATGTCGAGCGATGTTCCTGCTCCCGAGACCCCACCCCCTGCTCCGCCCGAACCGATGAAGAAAGGTCCGCCGCAGCCGGGCGCTCCTCGGTATCAGCCGCGACGTCCCCCAGCGGAGAAACGCGACCAGCAGCAGGAGCCATCCGCGCAGCAGCGTCCGCCACAGCAGCGACCCGCACCGATGCCGCTGGTAGCACCCAAGCCGAAGCAGTGGGGCGACAACAAGCCCAACAAGCGCTCACTGGACGCCGAGATCGAAGCCGAGCTCGACGCGGCCCTCGCCGATGAGAGCATCATGACGGCCCTTGCCGAGACGGAGCAACCCAAGCCCACGCCCAAGCTGCCCGGACAGAAAAAGCGCGGCACGATCGTCAGCATCCACGGCAAAGATGTCTTCGTCGAAGTCCCCGGCGGCCGCAGTCAGGGTGTCATCAACATCATGCAGTTCGGCGAGAAGAAACCCGCCATCGGCGACGTGATCGAGTTCGACGTTGAACGGTTCGACGGTGCCAATGGCCTGCTCGTCCTCACAATGGACGGAGCTGTTCAGACGGTCACCGACTGGAGCGTGGTGCAGCTTGGCATGATCGTCGAAGCCCGCCTCACCGGTATGAACAAAAACAAAAACGGCTTCCTCGTCGAGGTCAACGGTCTCCGCGGCTTCATGCCGATCTCGCAACTCGACATCTACCGTGTTGAGCAACCGGAAGCCTACGAGAATCAGCGGCTCAAAGTGCAGGTAATCGAGCTCGACCCGGTGGAGAAGAATCTGATCGTCAGCCGTCGGGCCGTGCTCGAACGCGAGCGGCAGGTCAAGGCTGAGGAGTTCTGGACCACAATCACGGAAGGCAAGATCCTCAAGGGTGTGGTCAAGAGCCTCAAGCCATTTGGTGCGTTCGTCGATCTCGGCGGAGCGGATGGCCTCATCCCGATCAGCGAATTCTCCTGGCAGCGCGTCGAAAACATCGAGGACCACATCAAGCTCGGCCAGGAGGTCGAAGTGATGGTGAACCGGCTCGACTTCGACAACCGCAAGATCGGCCTGAGCCTGCGTGCGATGCAGTCGAATCCGTTCACGACATTCGCCGAGAACCACCGTCCTGGCACGCGGCTCACCGGCAAGGTCAGCCGCATCGCCGAATTCGGGGCATTTGTCGAACTCGCACCCGGCATCGAAGGCCTCATCCACGTCAGCGAGCTTTCGACTGAGCGGGTGCGGCGTGTCCGCGATCTCCTCGCGGAGGGGGATGACGTCACGGTGCAGATCGTGAATGTCGATCCGCAGACCCGTCGCGTGGCACTCAGTCTGAAAGCTGTGACCGGCGAAGCAGAAGCCGAGGCCGAGGCACTCAGCGCGGCGGAAGCCGAAAACGACCGCAAAGCAGCACTCGAGCGCATGGCCAATCGCACCCCGTCGAGCGCCAACCTCCGCGGCGGCGTCGGTAGTGGCGGCCCGCTGTTCTTCGGCAGCAAACAAAACTAGCCCGAAGCGCAAGCAAGGGCGTTGCACGTGTTGGCCGGACGCGCATGCGACGGTGTCAGTCGGCAACCTGGCACTGTCGCTTGCGCGTCCGGCTCACAAAACCTTGCTCGCACTGCGGGCGAATTCCGAAAGCCCAATGAGCTTGATTCCCGACAGCCCGCGACGCTCACCGGAGGAACTCCTCCGCCTGCTGGCGTCGCTGCGCGACAACATCGCCACTGTGTTCCGCGGGAAGCCCGAGGTGATTCGACTCAGCATCATCGCCCTGCTCGCCGACGGGCACCTGCTGCTGGAAGATGTCCCGGGCGTGGGTAAGACCACTCTGGCCAAGGCGCTCGCGAAGAGCCTGGCCTGCACGTTCCGCCGCATCCAGTTCACACCCGACCTGCTGCCCGCGGACCTCACCGGTTCGTCGGTTTTTCACCCGCCGAGCGGGGCGTTCAATTTCCACGAAGGCCCGCTGTTCGCTCAGGTCGTCCTCGCGGATGAGATCAACCGTGCCACACCGCGGACGCAGTCG
>JBGSSZ010000269.1:0-3309 GCA_041736785.1 Limnoglobus sp. | reverse complement strand
CATGGGCAATATCTGCCTGCCGACGGACAAGTCCAACGCGCTCGCGCGGCAATACCTCGGCCGCGGAGACGAACGACCAACGCACGCGCTGAATCGCTATCCCGCAGGACTGCCGGCGGGGCTTCTCGCACGGTCGCTCGGGTTCGGCGCGCTGGCGTTCACGCTCGACGCCGCGTGTGCCTCCAGCCTCTATGCGATCAAGCTCGCCGCGGATGAATTGCTTTCCGGTCGGGCCGATGTGATGCTCGCAGGCGGGGCCTCGCGGCCCGACTGCCTCTATACCCAGATGGGCTTCGCACAGCTTCGAGCCTTGTCGCCGCGCGGCATCTGTGCACCGTTCTCTGACGCCGCGGATGGGCTCGTCGTTGGCGAAGGCGCGGGGCTTTTCGTACTGAAGCGACTGAGCGACGCTTTGCAGGCCGGCGACCAGATCCACGCCACACTCGCCGGGGCTGGGCTCTCCAACGATCTCACCGGCAGCCTGCTGGCCCCTGCGATTGAAGGCCAGCTTCGCGCCATGCGGGCCGCCTATGACCACGCGAAGTGGAAGCCGAGCGATGTCGATGTCATCGAGTGCCACGCCACGGGGACGCCTGTTGGCGATGCAGTGGAGTTCAACAGCCTGCGCGAGCTTTGGAGCGGCGAGTCTTTTACACTAGGTCAGTGCGTCATCGGCTCGGTCAAGAGTACGGTGGGGCACCTGCTCACCGGTGCCGGCAGTGCCGCGGTGATGAAGGTGTTGCTGGCGATGCAGCACGGAATGAAGCCGCCACAGGCCAACTTCTCGTCGTCGAACGCCGCACTGGACTATCAGGCCAGCCCGTTCCGTGTACTGAGCGAACCTCAGACTTGGACACCCCGCTCGGCCGCGATCCCACGGCGTGCAGCAGTCAGCGGCTTCGGCTTCGGCGGCGTCAACGCACACTTGCTCCTCGAAGAAGCCACGTTCACCAGCACGGAGCGACTCAAATCCGCTCCCGCAGAGCCCATTGCGATTGTCGGCCTCGCGGCGCACGTCGGCCCATGGAAGACCGTTCGCGAGCTTCAGGAGTTCACGCTGGGCGGTGGTCATCCGTTCGCCGCCAGGCCTCGCAAGAGCGGCTGGGCCACGGCTGACGGCGAGTGCCCGCCGGGCTACTTCATCGAGCAGCTTGAGGTGCCACTCGATCGCTTCCGCATCCCGCCCCGGGAACTGGAGGAGATGCTCCCGCAGCAATTACTGGTGCTACAGACCGCGGCTGCGGCACTCGACTCCGTGGTGTCGAACGGGGCTCCCGCTGACGACCCGCGGACGGGTGTCTTCATCGGGCTGGGGCTCGATCTGAACACCACGAACTATCACCTGCGATGGGCGGATCTCTCCGCGCCCACGAGCCCGGCCTTGAACGCAGATCGCGTGATGGGCGCACTCGGCAGCATCGCCGCGAGCCGCATCGCACGCGCGTTTCAGTTCGGCGGTCCGAGTTTCACGGTCTGCAGTGAGGAGACCTCCGCGGGCCGGGCCATCGAACTGGCTGTGCGGGCACTTCGCAGCGGTGAACTGGATCGTGCCCTCGCAGGCGGAGTGGAGCTCGTCGGCGATCCGCGGGCCACGCTCGCAGCGGATGAACTGAGGTCATTCACATCCGATGGTCTGCCACTGGCGTTGGGCGAGTTTGCGGCTGGAGCCACTCCGGCGGATGGCGCTGCGGTGCTGGTGCTCAAGCGGCTCAAAGACGCCGAGCGGGATGGCGATCGCATTCACGCCATCATTCGTGGCATCGGCTCCGCAGTCGGCGGCGCGAGCGACCGCTACGGCCCCGACGCCTCGACCTATTCGTCCTCGATCAAGCGGGCCTGCCGCGATGGTGCGATTGATCCGAAGACAATTTCACATGTCGATGCTGCAGCCGCTGGCATACCACACGACGACCGTGTGGAAGCCGAAGCCCTCGCGGCGGTCGTCGCGGCTTCGCCGCCAGAGGCTCCCATCACGCTCGGTGCTTCGCGTGCCGCGGTGGGCCACAGTGGTTTCGCCTCCGCAGCGGTCGGCATGGTGAAAACGGCACTGGCCTTATATCAGCAAATCCTTCCGCCACTCTCAGAGATCGGCGAAGTCCGCAGCGAACTCCGGAGCGAGTTATTCGATACCGGCACATCGCCGCGATTCTGGCTCACTAACCGCAGCGACGGACCGCGTCGTGCTCTGGTCGCGGCGAGTGGCATCGACGGCACCTGCTTCCATTGCGTGCTCGAAGAGTACATCCCTGTCGAGGAATCCAAGCACACAGCGAAGGAGCGAACGCAACCACTCGGGGCCCGCACGGAGGCCATCTTTGCACTCGAAGGCGATACCGTCACGGAACTGCTCGAAGGCCTCACACGGCTGGTGGGTTGGCTGCCGACGGAGCCGCGTGGCATTGAAACCCTGGCCCGCGAGTGGTACCGCCATGTGCCTGCCGATCCGCGTCGTAGGCTCGCCGTGACGTTCGTCGCCCGTACTCAGGCGGAGTTGAAGGAACAGATCGATGCCGCTCAAACATCGCTCGTCGCTCGTGCTGACTGGCCGCTGCCCGATCCGAGCAGGCCCGATCCGCGCAACACGCTACGCGATCGCGTGTTCTTCAATCCGTATCCCAGTGGTCGCGATGGCAAGCTTGCGTTTGTCTTCCCCGGCTCGGGAAACCACTTCGCGGGGATGGGCCGCGACCTCGGCGTGCTCTGGCCCCACGTGCTGCGCCGCCAGCAGCGGGAGAGCGAGAATCTTCGCTCGCAATACGCGCCGCGGCTGTTCTGGAGCGACGAACTCGCCGCGAGTGCGACGCCGCGCGACTTCTTGTTTGGTCAGGTCACATTGGGCACGTTGGCCGCGGATCTGCTGACATCGCTGGGCTTGCACCCCGATGCCATGATTGGCCAGAGCCTCGGTGAATCTGCCGGCCTCTTCGGGCTGCGGATCTGGACCGCCCGCGACGAAATGCACAGTCGCCTGCAGACCAGCACGCTCTTCGACACCGACCTCGGCCCACCCTACAACTCGGCCCGCACGTTCTACGGTTTGCAGGAGCAGGAACCCTTCGCCTGGGTCAGTGGGATCATCGCCGCCGGGGCCGACGATGTACGGGTGCATCTGCGACCGGGACTCCGAGCCTTTCTGCTGATCGTCACGGGGCCGAATGAATGTGTCATTGGAGGCGCGAAGGACGATGTCTCCAAGTTGGCCAAAGCCGTGGCAAAGCCATTCATCACGCTGAACGGCGTCACGTTGGCCCACTGCGAACTCGGCCAACCCGTGCAGGAGGCGTATCGCGAACTGCACCAACTGCCGGT
>JBGSSZ010000377.1:0-8128 GCA_041736785.1 Limnoglobus sp. | reverse complement strand
ACATCGAGCCGCACAAAGCGGCACTGACCCCCGGCGTCGTCGCAGATGTGATAGAGCGCATAGGCGGGTATCCGTACTGTGCCGGTCGCGGTCCTGGGGATCTGCACCTCGAAACCGATCGGTCGCTCCTCCGTCGAATTCGCTTTCGCGGGCTTCTCCGCTTCGAGCAACTGCTTGCTCACGGCGACACCCACCGGCGGGTCGAGCCAGACTCGCAGCGGCTCGGCCTCGTTGTTCCAATGGTCCGTACTCTTCGGCACCAGTCGAAAGACGACATGCACGCGGGCGGATTTGCCGGGCGCGATCGTCGCCGGCACGATCACGACTTCACTGGTCACCGAGCCCGGGTCGCGATTGATCTTGCCCTGCGGGTCGGGGTTCTGCGCTGGTGCGGGTTCGACCGCGAAGGTCTTGCTCGGCTTCGCAATCTCCGCACCACCGGGCCGCACCGGCAGTGCGATCGGTGTCTGGCCACGCTTGCGAATTGCAGCCTCGGCCTCAGGGACCCAGTCGTAGAAGGGGTAGGGCTTCTCAAGCCGCGGGCCGTACTGTTCGATCCGCCGACGCCAGATGTACTGATTGGGATCGAGATCGAGCGCGGTGCCCCACGCTTCGACCGCCTTGCGGAAATCACTCTCCTCGCGGTCAGGGGTTTCGGATCGCCGTCGCAGACAGACACCGAGCCGGAACCACGCGGCGGCGTCTTTGGCGTCAATCCGCGTCGCTTGAGTGTAGGAATCGATGGCACCTGTCAGTTTGGCGTCGCTGCCCCAGAGTGCGAGCGCGTCGCCATATTTGCGCCATGCGGCTGCATTCCTGCGATCAGTTGGCTTGAGAGCGTCGAACTTCGGCGGGTGTGCCGGGGTCGGCGGGGCAGGCGTGTTTCTGGCATCGTCGGCGTAAGTCTTGTCGAGGAAGTCGGCAGCAAACGTCTTCGGATTGGGTCGCGTCGAACGCACTATGCCGTGTTCATCGAGTGCGAGCACGATCGGCACGGCACTCGAAGCCAACACGTTGATGGGGTCGTGCAGGATCGGCCAGTCGAACTGCTTCCACTGTGCAAAGAGGCGGCAGCGCTCGGGGTGCTGCTCCTGCGTGACGCCCAGAAGCACGAGCTTTCCAGATTTGACAGCAGCCAGGGTCGCGTTGTGCCAGACCGGCACGTGCTGACGGCAACCCGCTCACCAGGATGCGAACTGGATCAGTAGCACCTTCTTGCCGCGGTAATCGGAGAGCGAGACCGGTTTGCCATCGGCGATGTTCGCGAGCGTGAAGTCTGCATGCCGTTCGCCGATTCTGGGACCGGCCGCAGTGACTGGCCCTGCGATTGCGGCCATGAGGATGACTGTGTTGAATCGCGTACGGACCATGACGACCTCGCTGTGAAATTCATCGGCTTGTCTGTGAGTGACTATACTCAGAGCGTCCGCTGTGGATGCGGGCAATCCAATCTTTTGCAAAGGAGCAAATCGATGAAGCGCATGTGGATCATCGCCTGCGGCATGGTTGCGCTGGCGGGTTTCGCCACCGCGGCCGACCCCGCGCCAGAGAAGACCGGCATCAAGGTGGGCGAAAAGGCACCGGAATTCACGCTCAAAGATCAGTCGGGTCAGGAGCACAGCCTCAAGGACCTGCGGAAAGATCAGATGGTCGCGCTGGTCTTCTACCGCTCCGCCAGTTGGTGACCATTCTGCCAAAAGCAGCTGGTTCAGTTGCAAAAAGATCTCAAGACGATTGAAGCCGCGGGTGTGAAGGTCGTCGGTATCAGCTATGACTCAGTTGATGTCCTCAAGAAATTCGCCGACAGGCAGAAGATCACATTTCCACTGCTCTCGGATCCTGACAGCAAGACGATCGCGGCATTCGCGCTCAAGAACAAAGAGGCCGCCGGCAAGAACAGGCTCGACGGTGTGCCCTATCCCGGCACGCTCCTCGTCGACAGCGATGGCGTGGTCCGGGCCAAGCTGTTTGTGGATGGCTACCGCGAGCGCCACTCGGTGGCCGAACTCGTGAAGTTGGCTGAGACTCTGAAAAAGAAGCCGTGACAGTCTCAAGGCCAAGGGCAGCTTGGTGACCCGGACCTTTCGGCAAACTCGGCAAATTCGCTGTATCCACTCCAGCTTCACAGCCGATGCTAACACCATTGTCTGTGGAGCGCTCGATGCGCGGCCGATTGACTTTGCGTGCATCGTCGGTGTGGATTCTCCTGGGAATCCTAGTGTCCGGCTGCGCCTTCGGCCCCAAAGCCATCGAGCGGACTCACGGCAAGTATGCGGCATCGGTGCAGAAAGTGGAAGAGGAAGAGTTTCTCAAGAACATCGTCCGGCTGCGCTATGTTGAGGAGCCGCGGAATCTGAAAGTGACAGCGATCGCCGCTCAGTACGAATTGAGTGCCGGGGCCGAGGCGAGACCGTTTTTCAGCACGGAAGCAGCGCGGTTTGAGAATCCGAGCGTCTATGCTGCCTTCTCGCGAGTCCTCCCGTTTGCCGCGTTCAGCGGTTCGACGCGGCCCACGGTGAGCCTGAGTCCTCAGGACGACAATGAGAGCGTGCGGCAGTTTCTCACACCCATTTCAGCAGACACGGTGATCTTCCTGACGCAATCCGGCTGGCCGGTGGAGACTTTGGTCCGTGTCTGGATGTCGCGTTTGAATGGCGTGCCGAACCTGGCCCCGACCAGCGGTCCGCCGCGGGATCGGCCAGCAGACTTTGAGCGATTCCGGCGCATCGCCGAGCTGATGCAGGAGGTCCAGGACCTCGAACTGGCGTCGTTGCGCGGCGAGGATCGCGTTCAGGATTTGAGCGGGCCACTGGCGAAGGAGGCGATCACCGCGTCCGCTGCCGTCGAAGCTGCGAAAGCGGGCTTCGAGTATCAGCCCAGCCGCGACGGGAAGTCGTGGCGGCTCATCCAACGCAATCAGCAACTGGTTTTCACAGTGAATCCCAACGGCCGCGGCACTCCGCAGATTCAGGAACTCTTTGCACTCCTGAATCTCGATCCGCTGGCTACGAGTTATGATCTGCAGGTCGGGACAGGCGTCCCCGATCCGCTGCGGAATCCGACTGTGCCGCAGTCGGCGATTTCGATGCAGCCGCGTTCCACCTCGCAGGCGATGTTTTTTCTGGCCAATGGCGTTCATATCCCAAGCGAACACGCCGCCACTGGTGTTGTTACCATGCCTTTGGATGGCTCCGATCCCACAACCGTGACGCAGGGGCTCTTTGCAGTGCATTGCTGCGAAGGGCATGCCCATCGGCCGCCGCCCTGTGCGTATCTCGCGATCCGCTACCGCGGCTACTGGTACTACATCGACGACCGCGATCAGCAGAGCAAGGCCACGCTGCTCCTGATGCTCAAGCTGCGTCAACTCGATTTCACACGTGCCGCCGTGAGCACAGCCCCCGCACTCACGCTCCCCGTCGGTCGCTAATCGCACCTCAGGGCGCGTTCCAGATGTTCAGGCTACCATCCCAGTTGGTGCTGATGAGGGTCTTGCCGTCGCTGGTGAAGCGGACGCGGGCGTCGCACGCCAGATCGTCGGGCCGCGATGCGATCAGGCCAGGGAGTTGGATCAGCACCTGGCCTGTTTCCACATGCAGAATGGAAACGAGTCCGTCGTAGCCCACGATCGCAAGGCGTTTCTGGTCGGGTGTGAAGGCAACGGCGGTGGGCCTGCCGGCGTTGGGCAGGGCACTCTGCCACGCGGCGTCCGGCATGGAGAACAGGTGGATCTGATCGTCAGCGCCAAGTGCAAGTTGCAGGCCGTCGGGCGAGAACTCCAAGGCACCGTAGCTACTGTCGAAGGTTCCGATTCGGGACAACGCCGTCGGCTCGGTCCGCACGCAGTGCCAAAGCGTCAGTGTACGCTGGCTGTTCGAGGCCCGACCCAGCGAGACGAGGTTCTTGGCGTCGTTGTCTATAGCGAGGGCCCGCACGGCGGGATTGTCGATGATGCGAGGTTTGTCCGGGGTGGAAGCAGTGTTGAGCCACACATGCAATTCACATCGCTCCCGGTCGCGTTCTGTGGCCCAAACCACGGCGGTTCCGCTGAGATTGGTATCGACACAGACGACTTTCCCTGCTGCAATAGGGCTTCGCCGAATTTCCTTGCCACTGGCGACGTCCCAGATGGCGAGGCATTTCGGGTTGTCTCTGGGGATGCCGGCCACCCATCGGCCATCGTTGACAAACGCAGCGTAGCTGACGGGGTAGCCGGTGTTGCGGGAGAGGGGAATCATCGACGACTCGCTGCGAAACGCTCCGGTCGCATTTCCAGCCCAGGTCGTGACGACGCCCGCGGTCTGAGCCGCGCGAACTTGAAGGTCCTGACCGTGGCGTTCGGCCCAGGCTGCGTTCAGTCGCGAGTGAAAGGGCAGATGCACGCCGCGCGGATTCTGCCGGGCGTTCCAGACGCGGATGGAGCCGTCCTGCGATCCACTAATCAGTTGGGTCCCGTCCACGGAGAACGCAAGGCAGCGAACCGTGCCAGTGTGTCCGCGGAACGACGCCACAAGTTCGCCGTTGCGGCGATCCCAGAGCCGAATCACACGGTCGCTTCCTGCGGAGGCGACGTGCTGCCCGTCTGGAGTCACGGCAATGGCATAGATCGGGCCAGTGTGCAGTTTCGAGCGACGGATTTCCTTGCCGTCAGTAAGACTCCAGATCGCGATCGTCCCCAGGCTGTTGCCTGTGAACGCCACCGTGTTCGCGAGATCGAAGGATGCCGTCGTGACGATGTCATCCTCTTCGGCCAGATTGAACTCTTTCTGCCATGTCGCGGCAGTCATCAAAGGTGCGAGCTTCCGGCCGCCACTGACCAGGACATGGCGTTCATCGGGCGACACCGCAATCAGGCAGCGGGCATTCTTCCACATTTGTTGCGAGCGGATTTTCCGACCGGTGTCGACTTCGTACGCGGTGACGACGCCCGAGGTGTCGCCGATCAAGAGCACATTGCCCTGCTCGCAGAAGCCGAGTCCGCTGATGTCGAACCCGACAGACAAGGTCTGGACAATCTTCGAGTCGGAAATCGTTGCAATCACCGCCATCCCGGATGGCGTCCCCCAGGCGATTCGGCTGTGATGGGGATCGATTGCTGCGACTGTCGCGCCGCTCGGCAGCGGCGGTCCGGAAAGCAGACCCGCAGTCGGTGCGAATTTGAGGATTGCGGCCCGCCCGTCAATCGGCGAGGGTGTGTGAGCTGCGTTCATCCGCGGCAAGCCGAGGGCCACGGCGTAGTCTTCGGTGCCCGGGATCGGCAGGATTTGGTTGCACCACTGATCGCAGGGAATCACCTGCAGTTCGCTGTGCGTGAGTTGGTCCAGGTAGTGCCATTCCCAACCGCGGTGATCGGTCTGACCCACTGCCGGGACGACATCCTTGAGCAAACGCCGGGCTCGCTCCACGTCGCCGCTCTCGGAAAACAGCATGGCTTGCGAGATGGTCGCGGAGTACAGGTTCAGGTCGGTTTTGCGCCGTTGCTCCGCTTCGGAGAGGAGCGCCTGCTCGGTGGCGAACTGCGAGGCGACAGCGTTCCGCCACTGCCAGACCACGCCAGCGATACCGGCCAGCAGCAAAACCATAGCCAGTGCTGCCAGCGATGCTGCCAGTGGGTTGCGACGCATCCACTTGAGCGCACGATCGCGGTGCGTGGTCGGCCGGGCGAGCGTCGGGCGACCTTCGAGAAAGCAATCGATGTCCTCCACCAGGCTTGATGCACTCGCATACCGCCGTGCGGTCTCTGCGGCGAGGCACTTCAGGATCACCGCTTCCAGATCGCGCGGAAACTCCGGAAGCAGGCGGCTCGGCGGCACCGGGTCCGCGTTCGCCGCCCGGCTCAGCACCGTCAGCGGGTTTGCACCCAGAAACGGCGGTCGACCCGTCACGCACTCATAGAAGATCACACCCAGCGAGTAGATATCGGATGCCGGGCCGATCTCCTGACCCGTCGCCTGCTCCGGTGCCATGTAGTGGACGCTGCCGACAAACTCACCCGATCGCGATTCACTGCGGCTGTCGAGTAGCTTGGCCAAGCCGAAGTCGGTGAGCTTGGGGATCGGTTCTCCGTCAGTGGTCTGCAGGAGAATGTTCGCGGGCTTGAGGTCGCGGTGAATGATCTGGCGTTCATGTGCGGCTTGCAGTGCTATCGCAATAGTGCGGATCAGCGTGGCGGCGTGCCGGGCGTTTAGCGGTTCCTTCAGGATCCGTTCCGCCAGCGTTCCGCCGTTGATGTATTCGAGGACCAGGTACGGCCGCCCTTCGTCCTCGCCGACATCGTAGATCTGCACGATGTTCGGATGCTGAAGCCGAGCTACCGTTCCAGCTTCCTTCCGAAGGCGGACATCCCAGCCGAGGTCCTCGCCGCTCGGGTTCAGAATCTTGATGGCGACGTCGCGATCGAGATCGAGATCGCGGGCGTGGTAGACGGTGCCCATGCCGCCGCGACCGATTAGTGCGTAGTGAGCGTATCGCGTCAGGCTCAGCGGGGCTTTCGGTTCGCGGACGCGGGGCAGAGGCGCCGCTGGCGTCGGCGAAGTGGCAAACGCTGCATGAAGCCGCGCCAGCGATTCGATCCGCTCCTGCAGATCAGGGAATCGCTCGGTGTATTCGCCGAAGCTCACGACTTCGCCGCCGCCTTCGCGAAGCAGAATCTCCGCATAGATGAGATCCATGCGAAGATCGTCCGTGGTAAGCTCAACGTGGCGTGCGAGATATGCCTCGACGTGGATCTGTTCACCGCGCTGCCAGTGTTCCGCCTGATCGCGGAGGCAGTGCTCAAGAAGCTCGTCGGCGGTAGCGGTCATTGCGAATCCGCCAGCATGCGTTGTGCGAGCCGGGCGAACTGCATCCGTCGGCCATCAGCCGTGCCGCCAAGGGAGTTGGCGATGGCGTCCCAAGTCGCACCCTGCAGGCGGAAGTCGGCAATCGCCTGCTCCTCAGTGCTGAGCTTGCGGGCGATGAGTTCGCGGAGTTCGCGATCGGCCACTGCATCGGCAGGGAGCGATTCAATCACTGGTACGTCCGCGGGCAATTCCAGCACCGACTTCTCCGATTTGACGCGGCGGATGTGATAGTAAACGCGGTTGCGAACCATCGTACTGAACAGCTTCCGCAACTGCTCCGGCGATTGCAGGTCGTATCGCGAGGTGGCGTCCTTGAGGAAGAACCACGCCAGGATCGACTGGCAGATGTCTTCCGAATCGAACATTTTCCGCAGCCGCGACTCCCACGGTCGCAGCCAAGCTCGCACCAACGTCCGAATCTCGGGCTGGTAGCGGCTGACGAATTCCGCCACGGCGTCGTCGTCGTGATTGCCGACGCGCTCGAGGAGTTCGAGAAACCAGTCCGGTGTGGTCATCCCCATCACTCTATCAGACCGTGAGTTACGTCAAATCGAAAAAAATCGTTGCAGGAGTGTTCGCTTGACCGCCAAAACGTGCTGTTGATGGTAGCACGACGCGCGATTTCCGCGAATCGTACCGCCCGATTCCACAGGGTGCTTTATGACTCACGCTTCCCGCAAGGCGTTTACGCTGATTGAGCTTCTCGTTGTGATTGCGATTATCGCGATCCTGATCGGGCTGCTACTCCCCGCGGTGCAAAAGGTCCGCGAGGCAGCGGCCCGTGCGAAGTGCGCCAACAACATGAAGCAACTCGCCATTGGCCTGCATAGCTTCCATGACGCAGAGCTTCGCTTCCCCAAGCCAAACTATCAAAGCCCGACCACGGCGCAGCCCTATCCCAATCTGTCGTGGCACGCGATGATTCTCTCACACATCGAGCAACCCGCCCTGGCGAAGACCATCCGCCCCGATCTCCAGGCGTACGGCGCTGCCAACGCGAACAGGAACCTCGGTGGCTATGAAGTGCCGGTGTTCCTCTGCCCAAGCTACCGCAACCGAACCTCCAGCAGCGCCATCGATGAACCCACCCCCGGCGTCCGGGCTTACGTCACGCACTACATCGGCAACGCGGGTCCGAAAGGCACTAACCCGGCTAACCCGCATTTTTCACGGGCCTTTCTTCTCCGCGTGATTGTAGCTGTCGGACGGTTGTGGCGTGGTGGGATGGTCCGGATGCGAAACAGCCCCCTTACCCCCATCGTTGGACGGGCGGTGCGGAGTTCGAT
>JBGSSZ010000128.1:0-17485 GCA_041736785.1 Limnoglobus sp. | reverse complement strand
ATGACGAGTGCGAAGTGTGAGTGCAAGAGGGCAGGTTGGCACTACATCGGGTTTCGGCGAACGCACCTCGCGATACTCAGGCAATTCGCAACGCCACGGTGCGAAAAATCGCCAAGATTTCTACCAACTGCGGAAGTTGGGTTAGCAATTCCGCAGCAATTGCGACAGGTTGCGACATCTCAGGGAATTATCTGGTTCGCAGGGAGATGCCTTACACTACGGAGACCTCGTCATGAAGCCGATTCTCATATTAGCAAGCCTGATTATGCTGACATCTGAGGTGAAAACCCAGGGTTCATTCTTAGTGAACGGGAGTTTCGAGTCTGCCGGCCCAGGGGGTGGTGGTGCCGGATCCGGTCGTTTCGTCTATGTTTCGGGGCTTCATGATACCCAGATCGCAGGATGGGTTCTCGCGGGTAGTGGGGACGTATACCTTCACCAGTCACCTGACATCGGCAACGCGATCGGCGCGAATTTCAACTCCGCGCAGTCAGGCAGCAACTATCTTGATTTGAGTGGTGGAATTGGAGGGGGCACGAGTGGCATTCACGCGACGATCTATCAGGACTTCCCGACCTTGGTGTCGCAGACTTATGAATTGAGCTTCTTCATCGGAGCGGCTTTCTCACCCTCCGCGACGATTAACGTTCAAATCGACGGAATGATTTCACTCCTGAATCAAACTCTTACTGCCAGCGTGCCATCGGGGAATATTCAGTGGATGGAACGCCGGTTCACGTTCATTGCAGATTCGACCACAACCCGCCTCAGCTTCCGAGATGTTTCCGGAAACGACGACAATGTCAGTTTCGTCGATAACGTTGCTGTCAACCAACTATCTGCCGTCGCGGCACCAGCACCAGGAAGTATGTTGATTGCAGCGGCTGGTTTTTCGTTGCTCGCCAGTCAAATTGCAAGAAGGAAGAAGCTGAATTCCCTTGCAATGGATGACCCCGTTGCTGCGAGTGTGTCGGATTGATGAGGGGAACTTTCCGAAAAATGTTGTGACACAAACTTCCGATGCTGGGAATTGCAACGCAGAGGCGGACAACACAACCTCAATACACACCCATTCAATCATTCCATGCGGATGGCTGAAGCCACTGAAAGAGCTTGTTATGGTCCCCAGCTTCTACGATTTGATAAAAAGTGACAGCCGGGGATTCACTCTTTGGGATCGCTGGCAGTGCCATTCGTTCCACGTCCAATGTTTTTGCGTCTATCACCGAAGTTAATAATGACGGAGTGCCCTTTGTCGGGGCTGCAAAACTGCCGGTACAAAATGTCGTCCCCATGGATGGAACTGTTACTGTCCGTGCAAACGTCGACTTGGACAGCAATATCCAAATCCGCGTCAGCGTCGTGGTGTTCAACGCCTAAGAACCGCAAGCTTCGAGGCTGCCATTGTGCCGATTCACGAAGTATTTTTTCTCCATCACAGTAAGGATTCGAACATGTTCCTGAAGCCCTTCGCGTCGCTCTGCGTCATCCTCGCATGGGGATCAGCCGCTCCTGCAGCCTTTATCGTCAATGGATCGTTCGAAAATCCGGCGATCGCTTCAGGTTCGGTTACGAACTATCCCGGCGGCTCCAACGCCATCACCGGTTGGACCGTCGTCGGAGTCGATTCTGCGGTCGTGAACAATGTTTCACAGTACGGCGTCACGTATACTGCGCAGGACGGAAATCAGTTCATAGATCTGGCCGGTGTCAATTCTAACTCCTCCACCAGCGGCGTCACGCAGACTGTGACAACGATCCTCGGCAACAGCTACGATCTTCAGTTCTATGTTGGATCCGCGACGGACGGCATCTTCTCCTTCGCCGCGACGGTGGATCTGAGCATTGACGGCGGGCCGCGCATGAGCTTCACCAACCCCACCACCCCTCCCGATGTCCTCGACTGGCGGTTGTTCAGCCACACGTTCACCGCGAGCGGCACCAGCACGAACATCACTTTTTTTAACGGCAGCGCCCCAAGCAATTTCCTCAGTGCCCTCGACAATGTCACCATCAGTGATGCGAATGTCGCGGATGTCAGCGGTGTGCCGCTGCCCCCGACGGTGCTCTTCGCGGCCGTCGGAGGCGTCGCCCTCATGCTGCGCCGCCGTTCTATCGGTCTTCAAAACTGATCGGCTCCGGATGCTTTCTGCACTTTACCTCTGAAGGAGTTCCGTCATGTTTTGGCATCATTATGCTTCATTCTGCGCGAGTCTTGTCTGGGTCTCATCGTCCCAGGCGGTTTTCATCGTCAATGGATCGTTCGAAAGTCCGGCGATCGCTTCAGGTTCGTTCGCGAACTTTCCGGGGGGTTCGACCGCCATCACCGGCTGGACGGTGGTCGGAGTCGATTCCGCTCTCGTTAGCGGCTCATTTATGGAAAACGGCATCACGTTTCAGGCGCAAAGCGGCAATCAATGGCTCGATCTCGCAGGGCTCACTTCGAATTCAATGACCAGCGGAGTCACGCAGACTGTTACGACGATCGCCGGCGAAGATTACACGCTGAGCTTTTATGTCGGTTCCGCCACCGACAATACTTTCTTCTTTCCGACCACCATTCGTCTCTCCATCGACGGCAGCTCTCTGATGAGCTTCACCAACCCCACCGCCCCCTCGAATGCCCTCGACTGGCGACAGTTCAGCCACACATTCACCGCAAGCAGCAACAACACGAATATCACTTTTTTTAACGGCAGCGCCCCGAACAACTTCCTCAGTGGTCTCGACAACGTCAGTATCAGCGATGCGAATGTCGCAGATGTAAGCGGCGTTCCGCTACCACCCACTGCGTTTCTGGCTGCGGTCGGGGGAGCGGCGCTCATTCTACGACGCCGACGGTGAGCGGAAGATCCCGGATCGTAGCAACACCTTGACCACTTGGCCGCTTAACGAGCGGTGACTGTAATTGTCATCGTTTCCATTGAAAAGCGGCAATCCATTAATTTCGGAAAATGCAATGAAACGATCCCGTATTGCACAGGACTAATCGAAGAGAAGTTGGCGGTCACTTATTATGCTGACGGATTAGTGCGAACTCGAAAGCCGCGACAATCCGTCGAACTACCCCGTCACCAATCTCGGCGATCTCGGCGCAGGTTCGCTGCGGCAGGCGATTCTCGACGCCAACGCAATTGCGAGGGCGGAGACGATCAGCAATCATGTGTCTGGCACCGCGACGCTCGCAAGTACGATCACGATCTTCGGCGGAGTGATCATCTCGGCATCGACCGCTTACAACTTCACAGTCAGCGGCAATAATACCGTCCAGGTCTTCAACCTGAATGGTGCCGGCGTTGTGCCGATCACCCTGTCCGGCTTCACCATCGCCAACGGCAGCGATGCCAATGGCGGTGGCATTAACGCAGGCGACGAGCAACTCACGCTTGACCATATGACTCTCACGGGCAATAAGTCCTCCGGCGGCGGAGCCATCCGCGTCGGCGCGAGCACGGCGACGCTTACCATCCGCAACAGCACGATCAGCGGAAATACCGCCACGATCGGTGGCGGCGTGTACTTCTTCACCGACGGTGGCCTCCTGATCGAGACCAGCATGCTCTCGGGCAACGTCGCCACGAGTCTATCGGTCGGACGCGGCGGCGGCGGGCTCTACTTCTACGGTGCCCCCTCGGCTGCGGGATTCACCGTCCGCATCTCGACCTTCAGCGGCAACAGCGGCGGCGGTGTGCAAATCAACCTCCTCGGCGGCACCGCCCTCTTCCAGAACTCCACGCTCATTAACAACACCGCCGCCACCAGCATCAAGACCGGTTCCGGCATCGGCGGCGGCGCCGAACGGTCTTGTCAGTGTTTTGCAAAACGGCCCGGAGTCGATTGTGCTGACGTTTTCAAACGCGAACGGTAACGCCGCCAGCCCTGGCGTCGAATCCGGCTCGCTCGCCGACGGCCGCTGGCAACTGGCCATCCCGACGCTAAATTACCTCAACCCGCTCAACGGCACTTGCATCCGCCGGCTCTTCGGCGACTTCGACGGCAACGGCACCGTCGACGGCAGCGCCGATTTCGCGGCATTCGGCAACCGCTTCGGAATCACGTTGTAGTATCGTGCTGAGTTTCAGCAACGGTTATCCATTGGCTGCACAACTAACATCCTGAAGCGTCCCAACCGTGGCGTGTTTAATGTCTGACCTACACGCGGTCACTCCCGATCTGTGGAACCCGGAGTCGATCGGCATCAACTTTTGCCGCATCGGAAAACCAGAATATCTCGCATCTACCCAATTCCGGTTTTAGATATCGTTCACACTTTTCGCTGCGGGAATTTCGTTTCGTCACACAAAGAGAGCGAGACACGACAGACGAATGGGCTATTTGAACGACTTCGTAATCTTCATGCTTACCGATCGTTCAACTCATTCCGCAGGTCACGCAGTTTCCGGGTGAACCAACGAATCTCTGTCATCTCGGCCCGAATCTCGCGTAACGAAAACAACTCCTTTTTGTCGCCTACGACCCTTTGCAACCGCGATAGCCTTGCCAGCTCTAGATTCGATGTGGTGGCAACGTAATCTGGACCATTGCACTCGACGCGCCGTACGATCGCTGCCTCGCGAAGCCACGAACATTGTGGGAGTCTTGGAGCTCTTTCCGCTCAGCAAAAATCTGCTTGTGGCCGCATTGGACTTCGTTGCAATCTCTCTTTCGCAAACTCGTACAATAGACTCAGAAGTCGGAACAAATCAATTCGCCAATTCTGGTTCGACTTCGCCAGTACACGCCCTGGATCAATCTCTGGGATCTCCTGCATTGAGGAGTCTGGTCATGCCGAATCACTGTCTCACCCACTCGCTTCGAGTCATCGCATTCGGACTGCTTGCCATCCTCGCACTGGGACCGATTGCGGCCCAGAAGCCGGTGAACGCGGACCCGCCTGTGACGCAAAAGTTCGAAGAAGCGGTGCAGCGCTTGACCCTGAACCCGCGCGATCCGTACCTGCAGTATGTGGTTCTGCAACTCGGGGTCCGCGACGGTCGTGAGCAGGAAGCCGCCCAGGCGGTGGAGCGCCGAACCCTGTTCGGTCGATTTGGCTTCGGCGGGCAGGGCCGGCAGTCGCAGACGAGCCTGTTCGGCACATTCACCGGAGCATTGGCAATCCAGGAGAGTTTGCAACTCGACACAATGCGTTCTGACGGGCAGCAGCCATCTCGGCTTGGACCGCCCGTTCCGCCGGGTCAACCCGAGCAGCCCACGCCGAAGTTGCCCGCGACTGTGTCAATCGACAAACTGGCCGGTCCGACCGTGCCGAGCCACCCGTGGGAGAAACTGCTTGGAGATAAAAAGCCGGATGTTGGCCCTCTTGCGGTGTGTGTGCCGGAGGAGTTCTACTTTGCGGAGTTCAAGTCGGCCGCGAAGCTGCACGAAGTCCTCGGCGCCGGCGAACTCTGGGCAGGTCATGTCTTCACACAGGCGCTCGGCGACGCCCGCAGCCAGGACTCGATGACGCGGATCCAGCGCCAACTCGGATTGACGGGTTTGGCGCCGGAGTTGATCGACAAGCTGGGTGTCGAGTCGATCGCGGTCGCCGGCAGCGATCCATTCGTCTCGGAAGGCAGCGACATCACGCTCCTCGTTCAGGGCCGCAACATCGTGGCGTTCGCGAAGCAGATGGAGGCGGTGAAGGATGGCAAGGCTACTAACGGCGAACACGTCGGGTTGAAATACACGCATCGCACCACTGCCGATGGAAGCGTGCATGCATACGCAGCCAGCCCGCGGGCCGATTTGCATGTTCGCGGAAACTCCCTGCCGGCGTTTCAGCGCGTGCTGGAAGCCATCGCCGGGAAGGCCGCCGACGGGAAAGCCGTGCGCCGGCTCGGTGAATCCGCCGAATTCAAGTACGTCCGCACGCGAATGGCCCGCACCGCTGAGGGGGAACACGGTTTCATCTACCTGTCCGACGCGTTCGTCCGCCATCTCGTTGGACCCCAATTGAAACTGACCGAACTACGCCGCGTCATGGTATACAACCATCTGCGCATGATCGGGCATGCGGCACTCCTGTTCCATACCGAACACGGCCGCGCGCCGAAGTCGCTGGACGAACTGGCCGGTGCGAAGTGCGCTCCTGGCAGCTTCGGAAAAGGGAAACTCGCGCACCCGGACGGCGGGACCTATTCGTTGACCGAAGACGGGATGACGGGTGTCTGCTCGAAGTATGGTCGGGCAAACGCACTGACGCCGTGCATCGAGCGGGCCGTCACCGAAGTGTCGGGCGAGGAAGCCGAACTGTACAAGCATTTCGTGGCCGAGTACAGCCAGTATTGGCGGACCTTCTTCGATCCCATCGCGATCCGTGTCACGCTGACACCGAAGCAGTATCGGCTCGAGACGCTGGTTCTCCCACTTATCGACAACTCAATCTACACCGACCTAGCCCGCGGGGCCGGGAAGCCAGTTGCCGTGGACCTGCTGCCGACGCCGCGACGAGAAATCGGTGGCGTGTGGGTTCACTTCGACAAGAAACCACTGCTCGACGCACTCGGGCCGGAACAGCCCGCGGTGAAGCCCGCGCCGGCGGGCGTCGTTCGCCGCGCTGCCGATCGCTCGCGATCTTTGAACGATCTGAAACAGATCGGGATCGCTCATCACGCATTCCACGACGCAGCACTGAAATTTCCAGCGGACATCGCCGATAAGGCCGCGAAACCGCTGCTGTCGTGGCGGGTTGCGATACTGCCTTATATTGAGCAGCAGCAACTGTACGAGCAGATCAAGCTCGATGAGCCGTGGGATAGCGACCACAACAAGAAACTCATTGGGAAGATTCCTGCCATCTACTCGGGTCGTCTCGCCGCGAAACGGGCGGAGGGAATGACTCCGTACCTGCGGCCGGCCGGCAAGGCAACGCTCTTCCCTACCGATAAAAAGCTGAAAATGAACGAGGTCGTCGACGGTTTGTCGAACACGATCATGACAGTGGAAGTGAACGACGACGCTGCCGTGGTGTGGACTAAGCCGGCCGACCTGACAATCGACCTTAAGAAGCCACTTGAGGGACTTCTGAGCAAGGACGCAAAGTTCTTCCTGGTGGGATTCGCCGACGGCAGCGTGCGAGCGATCCGGGCGGATGTGGCACCTGCGATGCTCGTGCTGGCCTTCGACCCCGCGGATGGAAAATTACCTGACCTCGTCGGGCCGGCACCCGTGGATTCGCAGCCGAAAACACCAGTGCAGGTGCAGAACGATCTGAAGCGAATCGGGCTGGGGATGCACAACTACGAAAGCGCGAATGCAAAGCTGCCGACTGCAAATATCCGCAGCGCCAACGGAAAGCCGCTCCTTTCGTGGCGGGTCGCGCTCCTGCCATACCTCGAACAGGACACACTATCTCGGCAGTTCAAGCTCGACGAGCCGTGGGACTCAGACCACAACAAGATACTGATCGAGCGGATGCCGCGGATCTACCAGGGTGCCGACGCGAAGCTGAACGCGGCGGGAAAAACCTCGTATCTCATCCCGGCGGGCAAGGGCACATTCTCGCCGCCGGAGGATGTGAAAGTGACTTTCACATCGGTCACCGACGGGCTGTCGAACACGATCATGACCGTCGCGGCCGCCCCGGAGGCCGCAGTGATTTGGACGAAGCCGGACGATCTGCCATTCGACCCGAAAGACCCGCTCAAGGGAATGCTCCACTCCGGGCAGGACGCCATCGATGTGCTGTTTGGAGACGGCAGTGTTCGCCGGCTGTCGACGCGGATCGAGCCGGCGAAGTTCGCGGGCCTGGTCACCGTGGCTGGAGGTGAGACCGTGGCACTGGCCCCATCCGATGAAGTCGCCGCACCGCCCGGCGGCGGTACGGGTTCGCTCTTTCAAGGATTTCGTTTCGAACCGCGCCAGTTGCAGGAACTCGAATCGTACGGCGTGGATCTGAACAAGCTGCGGCGCTTCCTCAAAGACGGCATCGGCGATCAGGTCGGGATGCACATGCACGACGCGCCGCGGCTGCTCGACTCGGACCTCTCCGGGTTGTTCGGCGGCGAGTCCAGCGAGGCGATCGGAAGCAATCTTGGACTCCTTATCCGATTCGTCTTCGGGCCGTCGTCGATCTCGATCCCCGTCAAGGATGCAAAGATCGTGGACGAATATCTGGATGAGTTGGACCGATTCATCCTGGCGAAGCGGTACGACGTCGGATCGCTTGGAGTGACGTGGCGGAAGGAAATCGATTTCTACAAGGTGCCATTCCCGAAGCCGCACACGATTCGCTGTCTCGTGGTGAACATCGTCGGGCTGAAGTGGCGTGTATATTGGGGCCGGATCGGCGATGGGCTGCACTTCGCCACGCGTCCATTCATTCTGGACGACCTCGCCGCCGCGCACGCCGACGGGAAGCGCCCGCCGAAATCGGAACCTGCGCACGCCCTGCTGCGCCTTCGGCCGGAGAACTGGTTGGCGGTGCTGCCGGGCTACAAACTCGGCTGGGCCGAGAGCCTTCGCGGGGCCTGCCAGGGCAACCTCGTCATGATCGAGAACGTCGCAACGGGCTGGAATGACCGCAAGCCTGCAATGCTCGATGCTGCACTGCTCGATCGCGCGGCCCGGGTGTATGGAGCGCGGCCGTTCTGCCCGGATGGAGGAAAGTACGAACTCTCCGCTGAGGGGCGCACGTGTCGGTGCAGCGTACACGGCGGACCCGACGATCCCAGGCAGCCCGCCGGTCCGAGCGCCGCGAGTTCCACGGGTCGGCTGCTCAAGACGTTTGGCGGACTGAACGCGGCCATCCGATTCGAGGACGACGGCCTCCACGCGATCGTGACCGTGGATCGGAAGTAATCGCCAAGGGGAGGAGGCTCTTGCTTGCGTTGCGAGTTCGTTCTGCTTCTTTTTGGAATCGCGAAACTGTTGGTCGAGTACGGTAGGGCGGGCGTCCTTGAATTTGCCGAGCACCGACTGAAGCGTCTTCGCAGCCGCGACCGCCTGGCCGGATTGATCGGCGGATTGGCCGGCCGCAGTGCGGGCCGGGCATCGGACATCGGAGGAGTGACTCCCGGCGCCGGAAGCGTGCCGTGACGCCGGATAAACTCGCTACATGTCACTCACTTCGGATCACTGAGGCCACGTCAGGGCAATTGTGATGTCGGTTTCCTTCGCTTCCCACGCCGCTCGGAGGACAACATCCCATTCGACCTGTTTCTTTTGCGCCTCGGCCCGGAGTGACGAGGGGGCACGCTTGATGGTCAACCGGACGGCCGCGGGGCGGGTTTTCTCCAGGAGTCCGAGGGCGTCGTTCCACTCGCCTATGGTCGTCACCGAACAACCGTTCACCTGGAGGATGACGTCTGCGGGTTCGGCTGGTGTTACCTTGTCGACCACGCCGACCAGGACTGCCGTGGCGTAGGTCAAATTGACATCCCGGGCCGCCTGATCGCCCCGAAAGTCCCACGGCATCGCCTGAAAGCCGGTATCCGGTCGGACTACTTTCCCGAGCCGGATGATCTGTTCTACGAACGGTGCCGCCGTCCGTGGGCCGCGGGAGAAGTAAATGCCCTGCACGGTATTGCCCGCGAAGCTGTATGTGTTCACACCGACCACCTGCCCGGCCCGGTTGAGCAGAGGCCCGCCGGAGTTCCCATGATTGATCGTGGCCGAGTGCTGGACCGAATCAGCATGGTCGCCAGAGAACGGTGTGCGATCAAGACCGCTGACGGTGCCGTCGATGGCCGTCGGCGGGCCCGGAATGGCGTCACCCTTGGGATACCCGATACTAGTGACCGCCTGCCCGACTTTCATTCCGGTCGGGTCGGCGAACGTGAGGTACGGGAACGTGCAGCCGTTCACTTTCACGACCGCCAGGTCCGAGTCGGCATCGTAACCGACGAGTTTGGCTGGCAGTTCGAACGACCGCTGAGCTTCTGCCGGGCCGACCGCCGCCAAGGTTTTGGCGAAGGACCGGTGCTTGCCCTGAATCACCAGTGTGATGTTTGTGGACAGCAGTTCGGGATTGCCGATGATGCGGACCTTGTCTCCCTCGTTCATCTCCAGTTTCTGGCTCGCCAATTCAAAGACTTCGCGAAGCTTGGGTGGCCCTGCCACGTGGCAGTTGGTCACCACGTGCCCGCTCGCATCGATGAAAAATCCAGACCCGGACCCGCCCGTCTCCACCACAAGCGTGTGCCGGGTCGACACCGGCGTCTTCGTCGCGGGACTCAATACGAAGTGGTCGATCACGCACTTGAGCTTCTGTCTCACGCGGATCATGGGCACGGCCGGTTGAACGGCCGCGACCAGTTCCTCCAGCGGGTACGACTTGCCGCTGGCGAGCGCCGGCTGACTGACGGCACTCGCACCGATTTGCTGCAAGTAAGCGGCGAGGCCCGGGGTTTGATTCGGCGAGATGTGTTTGTCGTTCGGGAATTGGAATAGCGTTCCCGTCGCAGGCAGCTTCTTGGTTGCCGGATTCGATTTCAGGGCCGCTTTCACAGCCGCATGATCGTCGGGGGTCAACTGCATCCATTCTGCTAGAGTGGGCTGCGTGCCAACTGACTTTTGAGCCTTTTCGATCAGCGAATCCCGGAGATCCGCAGACGTCTTCCCGTTGCTCAAGCGTTTATCGAGCGAGGCGCCAAGGGGTGCCGCGGAGGTCGAGGAGTTAGACTTCAGATGCGGTGGCTGCGGATTGTCAATCCATTTCGTGATGTGCGGCCAAGCGTAGTATACGCCAACCGCTGCGACCAGCACGACGACGACCTTCGCGCCGGGAGAACCCATTCCACTCGACATAATTCGACTCCGAGGTATGGGGTCTCTGCGAGTTCGACGACCCAGAGACTGATAGGACGCGAACTATGAACAGTTTATTCCAAAACGAACATCATTGTTGCAGATTTGTGACGTTGGATTAAGTGATGGCAACTTTCTTTGATGAATGCCGGCAATAGTTCGCTCACGATCGAGCGATGCACGCTTTCAGGAAATACCAGCATTTCGCGAGGCGGCGGACTCTTTATCAGTGGCTCCGGATCGATGGGCATTTGGAACAGCACCCTGTCCGGCAACATCGCCAACAGCAGCGGCGGCCTAGAAATCAACAACTTCGGCGGGCCGGCCACCATCCGCAATTCCACCATCACCGCCAACACGCTCAGCGGCTCCGGCGTCGGTAGTGGCCTCAGCATCGTCACCACGTCGTCCCCGGTCGAATTGATTTCCACAGTCGTCGCCGGAAATTCCCCCGGCAACGACCTTCACGCCAGCAGCATGGTGCTCTTGGGTAACTCGGCAACCGGATCAATCTCTGCACTTACGCCTATCACCGACCTTGGCGGAAACCTACCCACGGGCCTCGACCCGAAACTCGCGCCACTCGCCGACAATGGCGGACCCGTCAAGACGCACGCGCTCCTCAACGGCAGCCCGCTACTCAACGCTGGTGCAAATCCGGGCGGTCTCGCCACCGATGCCCGGGGCCTCCCGCGTGCCATCAGCACTGCGACTGATATCGGTGCGTTCGAGTTCCAAGGCACGAGCTTCATCGTCAACAACCGTGCGACGCAGCGCTCACGGATCACTTCCTTGACCGTGTTCTTTGTGAGTCCTGTGGAAGCCGCCACGCTGATCGGTACTGGCGCGATCAAGTTCACCCGAACCGCGGCCACCAACACTGGCACCGTCGGCACGGTCGTCGATACCGGCAACGGGCTCCTCGTCAGTCCCGTCTCAGGATTGGTAAACAGCGTCACGCTGACATTCGCCAACGTACTGACCGCGGGCATCGATCACGCGTCGCTCGCCGACGGTT
The DNA here is from genome assembly GCA_041736785.1 of Limnoglobus sp. Lineage (GTDB taxonomy): Bacteria > Planctomycetota > Planctomycetia > Gemmatales > Gemmataceae > JBGSSZ01. The sequence goes on along the minus strand of JBGSSZ010000128.1, from coordinate 5,721 downwards.
ACTGGCAGTTGTCAGTCTCTCCCATCGGCTTCACGAGCAACCCCGGCGACCCGGCCCTCCGCCGCCTTTTCGGCGACATCAACGGTGATGGCACTGTGGACGGTCCCAACGATTTCGCTCAGTTCGGCAGCGTCTTCGGAACGACCGCTGCGGGGAATCCGTTCGACTTCAACAACGATGGCACCATCGACGGAACCAACGACTTCGCCGCATTTGGCAACCGCTTTGGTGTCACGCTGTAATGCTGCTACCTTCCTCTGGCTGACGACGCAAAAGAGTGTCAGCCAGAGGAGTAGGCCGCCAACCACCGTGCCATGACCCTGTAAGGCAAACACCTCGAACACCTGATGAAACACACGCAGCCCACAGCGTGGTTTCACTCAGGATCACCTAGCAGTTCTCGGAGTCGGCGAGCTCGTGACAACAACGATCAGCATCAACTTATTCCGCATCGGAAAACGAGGAATACTCGCAATATCTCAATACCGGAATTTGGATATTGTCCTTGTTTGTCGTTAGGGGATTCCGATTCGACATGCGAAGAGAGCACGACACGACATATGAATGGGCCATCTGAATGACTTCCAAAACTTCATGCTTACCGTTCGTTCAACTCATGCCGCATGTCACGCAGTTCCCGGGTGAACTGACGAATCTCTTTCATCTCGGCCCGGATCTCGCGTAACGAAAACAACTCCGTTTGTCGGCTACGACCATTTGCAGCGGCTTTCTTCTTGCCGGCAGATGTGCGCGGGCCAGTGGAGTGCTGCCAGGGCTGATGCTGTTTCGCTGCAAGACGGAGCCTCGCACGGCCGTGATCCGTGAGCCCCTTCCTGAGCGCCCAGTTCCGCTTGGACAGCCATCAGAATTTGGAATTGAACGCGGACCCCTCGGTCCGGCTCAACTTCCAGGGATCGCCGCACTCCGACTTCCTTCAACTCGATGGCCATGCCGAAATATCAACTGACAAGCAGAAAATCAAAAAACTTTGGAAGCCGATGCTGGCAACTTGGTTCACGCATGGGGTGGATGATCCGCGCATCACCGTTATCAAGGTCGTGCCCTCGGATGGCTATTACTGGGATACCAAGCACGGGAACATGATTGCGGGGGTCAAAATCCTGATGGGTTCGCGAATCGGGAAAACGCTCGACGATTCCATTGAGGGCACCCTCAAGGTGTGATGAGCAACAGAAGGCGTCGCAATTTATCCTTGCGACGCCTTCAGGATACTTCTGAAGATTTACGAACCGCTGCATCGCTTTCCGCGTTTCAGGAGAATCGTGCAGTTGTGCCTCGGGCGTAACCGGCCATCGCGGCATCGTGGGGTTACAGCGTCACTCCAAAGCGAGCTCCGAACTGGGCGAAGTCGACGCTGCCTTCGATCACACCGTCGCTGTTGAAGTCGAAAGCACTATTGAAGGCCGGCTGACCGGCGCTGAGTCCGAACGTGCCTCCGAAAGCCGCGAAGTCGGTGCTGCCGTCGACCGTTCGATCGCCGTTGATGTCGCCGAAAAGGCGATGGAACAGGATGATCTCCGAGTCGCCACCAATACCGTTGGCATCGCCGTCGAAGTTCTGGCCGCTGGCATCGGTGATCTGCGACGCCACGAGGATGAGGCGGTAGTTGCCGTCGATGAGCGAGCCGAACGTGGAGAAGGTCGGGTCGCCCGCCCAGGTGAGTTTGGCAATCGTCTGCGTCGGTGTGCTGAGGCTGGTGTCCAGAGTGAGCGTGACCGGGCCCGAGGGATTGTTCGGCCCGGTGCGGACGATGTCGAACGCGCTGGTGCCCAAGTTCACCACGCCGCTGAACGCGACCGTGATGCTTCGGACCATGGAGCGCTGCCGGGTGCCGTCGTCGATGGTGACGGTGGCGGTGGGTGCCGCTTGCACTTCGACCGCACCAATATCTACGCCAGCGCCGAAGCTGCGGGCATAGCCGCGCTGGTCGGTAGGCAAGCCGGCGGTGTTGAGGCCGGCATTGATCAGCGGGCTGCCGACGAGCGGGGCGAAGGTTTTGGTTGTGCCACCGTTGAAGGCGAGTGACCCGAGTTTCGCATTGATACCGAAGGGCAGATTGCCGCCGAGGTTGACGTAGCCGAAACCGGTGCCGTCGGAGAGGGCGCTGTTGCGGAGGCGGACGTCGCCATTGCTGCGGAAGTCCTTGCCCGTGCCGGTTCCGAGATTGCGGCTGAAGACCGAGCTTTCGACGTCGATGTCGTTATCGACGATGGTGGCGATGGCGCCGCCCGCGTTCTGCGCGACGTTGCTGACGAACGTCGAATTGCGGACGATGGTCGAATCCGTTTCGGAACCGAGGAAAATGCCGCCGCCGTTGAAGGCGCTGTTGCCGGTGAAGGTGCTGTTCTCCACGAGGAGCGAATCGATGGGGCCGAAGCCCGTAAAGATCGCGCCGCCGCTGATGGAGGAATTGTACTGGAAGGTACTGTTGCGAACCGTGAGGTTGCCCTGGCTGTAAATGGCCCCGCCCGTTTCCTGGCCGTCGGTTCCAGCGGTATTCCCGGTGAAATTGCTTCGCTCCACGAGGAGGTCAGTGAAGGTCGCGTTGATCGCCCCGCCGCGGCCTTGCGTTGCGTTGTTGGTGAAATCGCAGTCGCGCACCGTATACCGTCCATCCTGGAGACGGAGCGTGGAGTTGTGGAGGATGGTCCCGGTGCTATTGGCGAACGTGAGGCCGCTGACGATGGAATCCTGCGGTGCGCTGTTGTTGAGACTGTCGGCATTCAGGGTGAGGGCTTCGTGGCCGGTGGCGGTAATGGTGACGAACGCCGCGCCCGGGCCGACGATGTCCACGCCGTCGCTGACGTCGATCTTGCTCGCTAGGGTGATCAGCCGCGGCGTGCTGAAGAAGACCGGGTCGAACGTGACGATGTCCGTGGTGTTGGCGGAAGCGTCGGCATTCAGCAGGGCTTGCCGCAGCGAACCGAGGCCGGCATCGTTGGCATTCGTGACCACAAAAGTGAATTGGCGTTCGTAAGAGCCGATATCGACGCCGCCGATATCGCGGGCGAAGTTGCTGCCGCGGCTGTCGGTGAAATTGTTGTTGGGGTTGGTGCCCTTGTTGAGGATCGGACTATCGACGGCGAGGGCGTGGCTGGCGCGGAGGCCGCCGTTGTCGGCGAGCGGGCCGAGCTTGAGAGCCGCGGCCGAGATGTTGACGAAGTTGCCGCCGAGGTCGGAATAATTGAAGCCGCTGCTGTTGCCGACGGCGCTGGCTTTGAGATTCGCGGCACTGCTGGTGACGGCATCGGGATTGCTGCCGCCGAAGTTGCCGGCGAGGACAGTGCTTTCGAGGCTGACGTTGGTCGGGAACCCGGAAAAGGCGTACAGGCCGCCCCCTTGGTAGAAGGCGGAGTTGTTAGAGATCGTGCAATTCTCGAAGGTGATGAAGTCGTTCTGATCGATGACGAACTGAGCACCGCCGCCGCCACCGGAGCCTTGGCCGCCGAGGGCGTGGTTGCCGCTGATCGTGGAATTGCGGAACGAAGCGGTGACGCCACTGTCCTGGAAGCCGCTGAAATAAATGCCCCCCGCACTGTAAGTCGCCGTGTTGGCCGCGATCAGGGAGTCGACGATGGCGAGCGCGGTATGGAAAACCTCGATGCCGCCGCCCTCATCAGCACGATTGCCGACGATCTTTGAACCCGTGATGGCCAGGCTACCCTCGCCGAAGAGGAAGATGCCGCCGCCACTGGCAGTAACGGAGTTATTGGTGACACTCGTGTTCAGCAATGTGACGATGGTTTTGTCGCCGCCGATGGCGGCACCGCGGGTGCTGGAATTGCCGTCGAACTCGCAATCGCGGAAGGTGAGGATGGCGTTGTTATTGCCGTACACGGCCCCGCCGCGGGAGCCGAGAGCGGCGGCGTTGTTCAGGAAGCGCACATCGATCGCAGTCAGCCGTTCGCCATCAACGCGGATGGCGGCACCGCCCGTGTTGTCGAGAACACTGCCCTCGCGGAGCGTCAGGCCGGTGAGGATCAGCGATTGCGTGGCCGGCAGGGCGGAGTCGAAGTTGATAATCCGAGACGTACCACCGTTGCAGACGGTGAGCAGTTCGGAGCCGGGGCCGGCAATGCTGACGCCCTCAGTGATGGCGAGTTGCCCGCTGGTGAGGGAGATCGTCTGGGGCGTGTTGAAAAGGCTGCTGAAGGTGATGGTGTTGCCGCCGATCATGGAGTTCGACGTGAGCACGGCCTGCCGCAGCGAGCCGGGGCCCGCATCGTTAGTGTTGGTGACGTTCGTGGAGGATTGAATTTCGTAGGAGCCGATATCGACACCGCCGTAGTCGCGGAGGAAGCCGCTGCCCCGGACGTCAAAGAAATAGCCGGCGGGGTTGGAGCCTTTGTCCTGGATGGGGCTGCCGAAGGCGATCGCATGGCTTTGCCGGGGGCCGCCGTTGCTCAGTAGCGGGCCAAGTTTGAGTTGAGTGGTACTAATGCCGAGGAAGTTGCCGCCGAGGTCTTGAATGGGCGCGCCGGTGGTGGCGCCGAGGGCGGAAGTTTTCAACTGGAACGTTGCAAAGCTGGCGAGGTCGGTTTTGCTGGCGGCGGTGTTCCCGGCGAGGATGCTGCTCTCCACGGCGATCGTCTCGGCGGCATCGAGCCAGACACCTCCACCGGTCGATGCGGCACTGTTGGCAGTGATAGTGCAGTTTTCGATGTCGAGCGTATCGTCGACGCTGGTGAATATCTCCGCCGCGCCGCCGTTGCCACTGGTGGCCCGATTTCCGGAGAAGGTGCTGTTGCGCAGGATGGTCGAGGAGGGGGTGTTGACGCCCACGGAATGGAATGTGAAGCCGCCGCCCGAGCCTGCGGTATTTGCGGAGATCAGGCTGTCGATCACAGTCAGCGTGTTGCTGATTGATACGAATCCGCCTCCGTCGTTGCTGGCCGAGTTGTTGCTGATGGTGGAGGTCTGGATCGAGAGGTTGCTGCCCTGGTCGACATAGATGCCGCCACCACTCTGTCCGGCCACATTGTCGTGGATCGCGGTACTCAAAAGATCGACGAACGAGTCCATATCGCTGTAGATGGCACCGCCGAAAAGGCCCTTGTTGTTGCCGATCTCACAACTCGTGAAGCTCATATAAGAGTTGTTACCGGCGTAGACAGCGCCGCCCAAATTGGTGGTCTGGTTGTCGAAAAAATCAACTCCGCTGAAACGTATGAATTCGCCTTCGACGCGGACGGCACCACCGAATGTACCACCCGGTTTGCCATCCCGGAGAGTCATCTCGTCGAGATAGACGCCTATCTGAATGGCTGCGGGCGAATGAATTCTGAAGATGCGGCTGGTGCCGCCATTCCGCACGGTGAGCAGATTGGCTCCGGGGCCAACGATGTTGACGCCATCGCTGATCAGCACTTCCCCGCTCGTCAGGCTGATTGTCTTCGCGGTGTTGAACGTGGCGTTGAAGGTGATGGTGTCGAAGCCCGGGGAGTTGTTGGCGTTGATGACGGCCTGCCGCAGCGAGCCGATGCCGGAGTCGTTGGTGTTGATCACGTTGAACGTCGCCGGTACGTCGCGGGCTTCCAGCGCCACCAGGCCGAGGCGGGTTAGCCCGCATTTCTCACAGAGTGGGCGGGTTTGTGGCGGGCGGGGGATTTTGCGCGACGATCTGAGCGGCGGGTTGTCGCGGTGGGGATGACGGGGGTTGTGCACGTCTCCGTTCACGTTGGCGGAGGCTCTGCGGCGCTG
>JBGSSZ010000126.1:0-4911 GCA_041736785.1 Limnoglobus sp. | reverse complement strand
GGCAAGCAGGACAGCGAAGACAATACGCAACATGAGTTTGCTCCTTGACGGGTTCACTTTATAAACCTAGCTTCAATGCGGTTCGATTCTTTCCCTCGAGCGACGCTCATGGCTGTCACGAATGTCGTCGGTCTGCAGTGGGGCGATGAAGCCAAAGGCAAAATCACCGACATCCTCAGCGACCAGCACGACTGTGTCGTCCGCTACAACGGTGGCGCCAACGCCGGGCATACCGTCGTCTGGGGCGATCGCAAATTCGCACTCTCGCTGCTCCCGACCGGCGTGCTCAAACCCCAGGTCACCAGCGTCATCGGCAACGGCGTCGTCGTCTACCCGCCACGCTTCATCGAAGAAGTGACCAAGCTCAGGGATGGGGGTCTCGACGTCGGCACGAACCTCCTTGTAAGTGACAAGGCCCATGTGATCCTCCCCTATCACATGGAAGAGGAGCGGCTGCTCGAAGCTGACAGCGAGAGTCAGATCGGTACGACCGGCCGCGGGATCGGGCCTTGCTACCAGGACAAAGTTAGCCGCCGCTTCGCGATCCGCGTCGGCGATCTCCTCGACGCCGAGCACCTCCGCGAGCGGCTCCGGGTCATCGTGCCGTACAAGAACAAACTCCTCGCTGCACTGGGCGACGCCAAATCCTTCGACGCTGAATCGCTGGTGGAAGAATACCTCGGCTACGCGGAGTTTCTCAAGCCCCACATCACCGACACCACGCGGCTGCTGCACGACCGCATCGCCGCGGGAAAATCGATTCTCTTCGAAGCTGCACAGGGAAGTCTGCTCGACGTCGACCACGGCACATTCCCGTATGTGACCAGTTCCAGCAGTCTGCCCTCGGGCATCTGGCCCGGGAGCGGCATCAGTGCCCGCAGGCTCACGCGCATCATCGGCGTTGCCAAAGCCTACACCTCCCGCGTCGGTCGCGGGCCTTTCCCCACCGAACTCGACAACGATCTCGGCGAGCGCATCCGCAAAGTCGGCCGCGAGTATGGCACCGTCACGGGCCGCCCGCGGCGCTGCGGCTGGTTCGACGCGGTCGCAGTGAAATACACTGCCACGCTCGCCGACGTGGATGAAATCACGCTGATGCTCCTCGACGTACTGAGCGGGCTCGACGAGGTGAACATCGCGACGAGCTACCTGCTCGACGGCAAGCGGATCGACCATTTCCCGAGTGACGCGGCCACGCTGGCGCGTTGCATGCCGGTGTACGATACGATGCCTGGCTGGAGCGAGGACCTCACCACCGCCCGCACTCCGGGCGATTTGCCCGCGGCGGCACGGGCATACGTCGACCGGATCGCCGCGGTGATCGGAAAGCCAATCTCCATCGTCAGCGTCGGTCCGGACCGGGATCAGACCATACACTTGAAGTCATGAGCACACGTCCGAAGCACATCGCGATCATCATGGACGGCAACGGCCGCTGGGCTATGGCCCGGGGCAAACCGCGGGCGGAAGGCCACGCCCAGGGAGCGCACAGCGTCGACGTCGTCGTCGAGGAATGCTGCCGACTCGGCATCGGCCAACTGACGCTCTTTTGTCTCTCGAGCGAAAACTGGAAGCGGCCCAAAGATGAACTCGAATTTCTGATGACGCTGCTGAAGCAGTATCTCCTGGCCGAGCGGGAGAAGATCCTGCGGCAGAACATTCGCTTCACTGTGATCGGCCGCCGCGAGGGACTGCCCGACGATGTGCTCGAAGAGATGGACGAGACCGCCCGGCTGAGCATGAACAACACGGGCCTGACGCTCTGTCTGGCGATCAACTACGGCAGCCGCACGGAGATCGTCGATGCCGTGCGGCGGATCATCACAAGCGGCGCCGTCCCGGAGAGCGTGACGGAGGAGTCGTTCGAGAATTATCTCTACACCGCGACGATGCCCGACCCCGACCTGTTGATCCGCACCGCCGGCGAGATGCGCATCAGCAACTATCTGCTTTGGCAGATCAGCTACGCCGAGCTTTATGTGACCGACACCTGCTGGCCCGATTTCGGGGTTAAGGAATTGCACGCGGCAATGGAAGATTTCTCGAAGCGCGACCGGCGCTTCGGCAGCCTCGACAGCATCCGCGGAGCCGCGGAATGAGGATGCCCGCGAACCTGAAGATGCGAGCGATCACCAGTTTCGCTTTGATTGTTGCCCTAGCATTGATCGTGATTGGCGACGACTACTTTCCTAGCATGATCCCATTTCTAACGTTGCTTGTACTCCTAGCGACATTTTTATGCGCGTGTGAACTCGACGTTCTCGCGGTGCATGGCAACGATCATGAAGACCTCTTCAAAATTGCGATCCTCGCTCCCATCGGATACTTTTGGTATCTGCATACACAGCATAATTCGCCGCCGAACGATTTCACCGCCCGACTGGTGCTTTGGTTCAACACCCAACTCGCAATCATCGGCGTTGTCGTCATGATGGCTTTCGAGGAGATGAGATCGTTTTGGGTCAATCATGATTGCACACGGCGAACCTTCAATCGGGCATTCATTACTGCTTACTTGGTGTTGCCTGCTTGTGTCATCCTCGATCTCCGCTGGTCGTTGGGCACTAACGCCTTGCTGGTGACTTTCCTCGTCCCCAAACTCGGCGATGTCGGGGCGTACCTCACCGGCTCGCTCATTGGCAAGCACAAGATGACGCCCACGCTCTCGCCCAAGAAGACCTGGGAGGGTTTCTTTGGCGGGCTGATCGTCTCCATGCTCACCGCGGTAGCGATCAATTTTCTCGGCCGCGAACCGCTCTTCAAAAACGGTGTCCTTGAAGCCATGGCCTTCGGCTTGATCGTCGGCCTCGCCGGCGTCTTCGGCGACCTTTTCGAGAGTATGCTCAAACGCGACGCCATGACCAAGGACGCGTCCCAGTCGGTCCCCGGTTTCGGCGGCGTGCTCGACGTCGTCGACAGCGTCCTCTTCGCTGCACCGGTGGCGTACCTGTTTTTTCTGATCACTGCGAACTGAGAACTACGAACTACGAGCTATTCGGGTAACCTAGTAACTGGTCGCTCGCAGTTGACAGCTTGAAGAAAGGCGTCATGTCCGAACCGATCTCCAAAAACATTCCGCTCGACAGCCGCGAGGAAGCGGTCATCCTGCTCGGGCCGCGTGATCAATTCATGCGGCTCATCCGCGACACACTCGGCGTCAAGCTCTTCTCCCGCGGCGACATGCTGCAGGCCGAGGGGAGCGAAGAGGGCATCGAGCAGGCGGAACGCGTCTTCCAGCAGATGCGGAGCGTGCTGCGCAAGAGTGGCAAGCTCACGCCGGAGGATGTCCGCACGATTCTCGAAGTCGTCCGCGGTGGCGGAGGCGGAGCGGGTCTGGCCGTCATGGACAGCGGGAAATATCTGCGACCCCGCACTGACGGCCAAGGTCGCTACGTGCAAGCGATGAAGACGCACGACGTGGTGCTCTGCGTTGGACCTGCGGGTACGGGCAAGACGTTCCTCGCTGTCGGCTGGGCCGTCACGCTGCTTCGCACTGGTGCTGTCAAAAAAATCGTCCTGGTGCGTCCAGCGGTCGAAGCCGGCGAACGCCTGGGCTTTCTGCCCGGCGACCTCGTCGCCAAGATCAACCCCTACCTGCGGCCGCTCTTCGATGCGCTCAACGACATCATGGAACCCGATCAGGTCCGCCGCTACATGGACAGCGACATCATCGAGATCGTGCCGCTCGCATACATGCGTGGCCGCACGTTGAACAGTGCCTGTATCATCCTGGACGAAGGCCAGAACTCGACCGCGGCTCAGATGAAAATGTTTCTGACGCGCATGGGGCACAACTCGAAGATTGTCGTGACGGGCGACATGACCCAGGTGGATCTGCCGAAGAACATGAAGAGTGGCATGGCCGACGCCGTGATGCGATTGAAAGACGTGGAAGGGCTGGAAGTGGTCCACCTAGACGACACGGACATTGTCCGTAACCCGATCGTGCAGAAAATCGTGCTGGCCTACGAAGATGACGGCCATCGCGTGAGAAAGTCTCATCCATAAACAGCGCCGCTGCTCGATTGAGCAGCGGCGCGTTGGTCAGTCCATCACGAACTAGTTCGGCATCAGCACGGTGTCGATCACATGGATCACGCCGTTGCTGGCTTTGATGTCGGTCTTGGTGACCTTGGCGTCGCCGATCATGACGCCGTCGTCGCCAGCTTTGATCTTGAACTTGGTGCCGCCGACGGTCTCTGCGTCTTTGCCGTCCATCTTCATCACGTCCGCAGCCATCACTTTACCCTTCACGACGTGTGCGAGCAGCACTTTCTTGAGCAGTTCCTTGTCGGCGAGGACCGCCTTGATTTTCTCGTCGCCCAGCTTCTTGAAAGCCTCTTCGCTGGGTGCGAACACCGTGAACGGGCCTTCGCCCTTGAGCGTTTCCACGAGTGCGGCTTCCTTGAGCGCGGTCACCAGCGTCGGGAAACTCTTGGACTCGACAGCGACGACGACGATGTCCTTCTTGTCTTCAGCGACTGCAAAACCGCCGAAGAGAGCAACGAGAGCGAGCGAGAGCAACTTCTTCATGACGAGATTCTCCAAAGGTGAAATCGCACAGGCGACATGCCCGCGACAGACAGATTTATAGCGCGGCCGCCGGCGGCGAATCCAATCAGAATGGAAAGATTGTTACAGTTCCGGCATCCGCTAGAATGACGCTCTCCTCACGGATGTCGAAGCCATGCCTCGAGCAGCCCAGGACGGGCACGAGCACCTTTTCGCCGAGCCGCTGTTCGACGGCTTCGGAGCGAGCCGCTTTCATCCCGATGGCCTGTCACTCGGCGGACACCGCCTGCGCGGTAAACCCGTCGTGCTCAAGCGCGGTGTCAAGGACCACGCACCGCGCAGGCCCGGCGTCTATGCTATGCTCGATCCGCGCGGTCGCATCATCTACGTCGGCAAGGC
>JBGSSZ010000074.1:0-13247 GCA_041736785.1 Limnoglobus sp. | reverse complement strand
TTCGGTGGTGGTGTTGGCTCCGCCGGTTTGCACGAGCAGAGTTCCCGCGCCGCCAATGAGTTCGTTGTTGATGAGCGTGATCGCTCCGGTGGCTTGCAGTGCGGTGAGGTTGGCCGCCGAGAGCGGGCTGGCAAACGTCACATCAATGCTAGTGATGCGCGAACGCTGCGTCTGGTAGGCACCCGTGCCGCCTGCATTGACCGTGATTGCGGTGACCACAGGAGCGGCTTGGACTTCGAATGCCCCGATGTCGATAGCAGCACCGACGACCCGGTCGAATCCGAGTCCCCGCTGATCCGTCAACGGTACACCGTTGGCACCTCCAGACGCGTTCGGATCACCGGCGTTGATGGCTTGGCTGCCGTTCAGCAATGCGTGAGTCGGCGTCGGCCCTCCGTTGTCGGTCAGCACACCCAGGAGCGGGTCCACGCCAACGATATTGTTATTCCCGTTGATGGTCGCACCGCTCGCATCTTCAACCAGGCTGAAGTTGGCAGTCACACTCCCAAAAACATCGGGACTCACATTCGCAGTGTTGTTGGACACGATGGTATGGAGCAAAGAATCGACCCCGCTGATGCCGCCACCACGTCTCGACGAGTTGCCGCTGATCGTGCTGTATTCGATGGTGGTATTGTTACCCGTACTGTAGACACCGCCACCAGTCACGCCGGAGTTCCCGGCCGTCAGCGTGTTACCCGAGATCGTACTGTTGACGATGAGGATATCTCCGCTCCGGGTATAGATGCCGCCGCCGTAGAAGTTTGCAGTATTTCCGGATATTGTGCTGTCGCTAATTGTGAGATCCGCATACCGACTCCAGATGCCACCGCCGTCGGAGGCTGCCCGACTTGCATCAACCCAAACTCCGGTGAGTGTCAGATTTTCATAGGTGTGAATGGCGCCGCCACGCCCGGCATTGACTGTTGCATCCGAGCTGAGAGTGCGACCGTCGGTGATGCGCATGCCACTGATACTGACAGTGAGAAGGGTGCCGATTTTGCCGTCTGTGATTTGGAATATCCGCGATGTGTCATGCCCATCGATCGTCAGAATGCTTGCATCCAGTCCGGCGATGTTCAGATCGTCGCTGATCACCAACTCGCCTCCTGCCAGCGTGATGGTGGCATTACCGACTGTAAACACAGAAGAGTCGAAGCTGATGGTGTCCATCCCGTTGATTGCGTTTGTCAATTCGATCGCTTCTCGCAGCGAGAACTGGCCATCCGTGAAATCGCCGTCGTTGATGTCCGTTGTGGTGTCGACGAGGTAAGTCGTCGGCATGACTTCGTATGCGCCAATATCAACTGCAGTGCCGGCAATACGGCCGAATGGACTGCTGCGGCCATCGAAGGAAGGAGTGTTACCCATCCCGGCCTGCAGCGACGGATTCCCGGCATCAATTGCCGGACTGCCGTTCTGGAGGGCGTAGCTGGAGACTGCGCCGCCATTATCCTGGAGTGTCCCCAGCGCGGGATCAACACCGGTGAGATTGTTGGCACCAGTGATCGTGCCGCCTGCAACTTCCTCGATCAGGCTCCAGTTGGCTATGATAGCCTGGAATATGTCATCGCCGACTGAGGCATTGTTGTTTGCTATAATGCTATGGTCAGCCGTGATGGTCCCCGCAACTTGTGCCACGCCACCACCCTGCGTCGCACTATTGTCCGCGAGTGTCGAATGCCGAATGATCACATCGCCTGAACTTGCGACGCCGCCGCCTTGGGCTCCAGTGCTATTATCCGAGATCGTCGAATTGACGAGCAATAAACTACCTTCATTCCAGATCCCACCACCGGAAGCGTTTCCATTTGATGCAGTGTTGCTGGCAATCAGACTGTCATAGATCGACAGTGTGCCGCTGTTCCATATCCCACCACCCGCATCGGACGCATTGATTGTGGCGCGGTTGTCGACGATCGCCAGACCGGTGAGCGTCGCAATCCCATCATTGCGAATGCCTCCGCCCCGGCCGATCGAACCTCGCTTCAGCGTCAGTCCGCCGACGAAAACAGTAGCCCCTTCATCGATTCGCAAAACTCGAGAATTGTTCAACGCGTCGAGAGTCAGTCGATCTGCACCTGGTCCTGATAATGTCAGGTCATCCGAGATAACAAGTACACCCTGACTCTGTGATATCGTGTTTCCTGACAATATGGAATCAAAGTTGATGATGTCCGCACCGGGCTTGGCGTTCGTGAGTTCGAGGGCTTCCCGCAAGCTGAAGTCGCCCGTCGAAGTATCTCCGTCGCTCTCGTCGACCAACGTATCGACCATGAACACGTCTGGAAGTTGCTCAACGGCACCGATATCGATTGCGTTCCCAAAGACACGAGCGTACCCTGTTCCGCGTTGGTCTGTCTCGGGGATGCCATTAGAGTTGGGCTCGGCGTCGGGGTCACCTCCATCCCGCGCGGGACTGCCAGCCAGCAAGGCCTAGGTCGGAGTGGGGCCGCCATTGTCGGACAAACTGCCCAGGACAGGAGCAACATCCACCAGGTTGTTGCTGCCCGAGAGGGTCGTACTGGACGTGTCACCAATCAAACTCCAGTTCGCGGTGATCACGCCATTGATATTATTCCCGGTTGCGCTGTTCGACACGTTATCTGCAACGATCGAGTGGAACAGGAGATCAACGCCGACGATCCCGCCGCCCGCGCTATTGGATGAATTTCCGGAGATGGTGCTATGACTGGCTGAGTGAAAACCGGACCTGGCATAGATGGCGCCACCTGAGCTGGCTCCGACATTGACTACATTGCCACTGAGCGTGCTATTGAGAATCGTCGAGTCGTTGTCGCGGGAGTAGAGCGCTCCTCCTTTGAACGACGCCGTATTGCCTGAGATCGTGCTCTCTGTAACCAGTAGATCCCCATAGCGGATCCAGATCCCTGCACCGTCGGCATTAGTTGTATTGCCAGCGACAAGACTTCGAGACACAGTGAGGTTCTCGAAGCTGTGGATACCACCACCTCGCCCTGCATTGAGTGTGAGATCGGCACTGAGACTGCGCCCGCCCATGATCGTCAGATCACTGAGGAGCACAGTCTGGATGGAAGCAATCAATCCATCATCGATCATGAACACACGCGACACCGATCCACCACTGATCGTCAACTGATCCGCACCCAGCCCGGTGATCGATACGCTTTCGCTGATCGTCAGCTCTGCACCCGCCAGAGCGATGGTGCCTCCGGCCAGCGATGGACTGAAGCTGATCGCGTCGGTTGCAGTCCCCGACCCGGCTGGCGCATCGCCATAAGCCGAATTGGAATTGGCTGCCGTGATTGCCTCGCGGAGCGTGAGGCTTCCATCGGCTGTGGCGTCCGAACCGTCGATCACATCACTGAGACTGTCAACTACAAAGATTGTCGGAACTGTTCTTTCTTCTAGCGGCTCCAGCAACAATGAGCGTGCTTTCCGGACTGAACAGTGGCGCGATGATTTGAGCGAACGTGGCATCTGAGACCTCCTTCAGATGATAAACGTGAATACCGTGCCAGATTGACAACACCCCGTTGCGGACGACCGGAGTACCGACCCGGAAGACGAATCGAACATGTCGCATCGCCGCTCGACGGGGACCGAAATCGGCCGAGCCGGCACGGACAGACCACAGCGCACCCTTTTGTATCCGCAGGGATGCCAATGAAAACCGTTATGCTCCTCGGCAACCTGCGGTCCGAGCGAACAGCCGTAGAAAAGTGATTGGCGACACCGCGCAGAGGGAGCCTTTTGCGTGTGTACGAAGCGCTCCGTGTGCGAGTTCAATCATACCACGACAGCGAGTTGCAGGGGTGCTTCAGCACCGGAAGTATTCTGAACCCTCGGCTTGTTACGAACAGACGAAACGACAGGGATATAACGAAGCTATCGCACCTGGCACGAGCCACCTCTTCTCAATCTGGAGTACCCATGTCGAAGCAGACCACCGTAGCTCTACTCGCTGGCGTGTTGCTGAACACGGCCGTCTTTGGAGGTGATCCAGTGCCGACTCCCACGGGCCAGGAGACCGGCCTGCTGCCGCGATCGCTCTTTTTTGGCAATCCGGATCGCAGCAGTGTTGAGATCAGTCCGGACGGCAAGCACATCAGTTTTCTCGCTCCTGTGAATGGCGTCATGAATGTCTGGGTCGGCCCCATCGAGCATCCTGGATCCGCCAAGCCCGTCACGCAAGACACCAAACGCGGCATCCGTCAGTATTTCTGGGCCTTCACCAGCCAGCAGGTCCTCTTCCTGCAGGATGAAGGAGGCAATGAGAACGTCCATCTCTTCCGAGTCAATCTGGCGGATCACGACATCAAGGACCTGACACCCGAGAAGAACATCCGCGTCAGGATGAACGGCATCAGCCACAGGCATCCGAACGAGATTCTCATCGGCCTCAACGACCGCAACCCGGCCTATCACGACGTCTACCGCGTCAATCTCAGCACGGGCGAAAAGACGCTCGAACTAAAAAACGACGAGTTTGCAGGTTTCATCTACGACGACGACTACAAGCTCCGCTTGTCCATGAAAATGAAGCCCGACGGCACCACGCTCTATTCCCAGCCGGATGGTGATGGCTGGAAGGAGTTCCTTTCCATCGCGACGGATGATTCAATGACCACGCGGCCCGCGGGCTTCGACAAGAGCGGACAGGTGATGTATCTCATCGACAGCCGCAACCGCGACACGGGTGCCTTCACCACGATGGATTTGAAGACCGGCAAGCAGACAGTGATCGCCGAGGACGCGACATGCGATGCGGGCGACGTGATGACACACCCGACCGAGGACACCATTCAGGCGATCAACTTCACCTATGAACGATCGAAGTGGACCTTTCTCGATCCTGTCGTGAAGGCTGATTTCGAAGTTCTCGGCAAGGTTGCGGATGGTGAGGTCAGCGTCACGAGCCGCACACTCGACGACAAAATCTGGATTGTGGCCTTTCTCATGGACAACGGTCCCGTGCGCTATTACCGCTACGACCGGGCGGACAAGAAAGCGACATTTCTCTTCACAAACCGGAAAGCCCTCGAAGGCGTTCCGCTCCAGAAGATGCAGAGCCGCGTGATCAAATCGCGGGACGGCCTCGACCTCGTCAGCTACCTGACGCTGCCCGCAGGCGTTGACCGCGAAAACAAAGGCATCGCGAGCCAGCCCGTGCCGATGGTGCTGCTGGTGCACGGAGGGCCGTGGGGCCGCGATGATTGGGGCATGAATTCGTTGCACCAGTTTTATGCCAACCGTGGCTACGCGGTGTTGAGCGTGAATTTCCGCGGTTCGACCGGCTTCGGCAAAAAGTTCGTCAACGCCGGCAATCTGGAATGGGCCGGAAAAATGCACGATGACCTCATCGACGCCGTCGATTGGGCCATCAAGGAGAAAATCGCCATCCCGGAAAAGGTTGCCATTATTGGTGGCAGCTATGGTGGCTATGCCACGCTCGTCGGTCTCACTTTCACGCCCGACAAGTTCGCTTGTGGCGTCGATATCGTCGGCCCGTCGAACATCGTCACACTCTTGAGCACGATACCGCCCTACTGGGCGCCGCTCGTGCAGATGTTCAAAGACCGCGTCGGGGATCACACGAGCGAAGCCGGTAAGCAATTCCTCGCCGACCGTTCACCGCTGACGCATGTGGACCGGATCAAGAAGCCACTGCTGATCGCCCAAGGGGCAAACGATCCCCGGGTCAAGCAGAGCGAATCGGATCAGATCGTCAAAGCGATGACCGAGAAAAAGATCCCAGTGAGCTATGTGCTCTTCCCCGATGAAGGCCACGGCTTCCAGCGGCCTACAAACAGTCTCGCCTTCAACGCCGTCACGGAAGCATTCCTGGCGAAGCATCTGGGCGGACGCTATGAAGCTGTGGGTGAAGCATTCAAAGATTCCTCGATTACCGTTCCCGCCGGTGTCGAAGGTCTCCCCGGTGTTGGAGAAAAGCTTCAGAAGTGAAAACGGAGTCTGTCCGCTGAAGCAGCGAACCCTGCCGTGTCGCTGCTGCCCGGTTGTGGCAGCAGTGGCCTCGGCAATGTGCAGAATAAACGGCCCTGCAATCCCACCCGACGATTTCGTCGGGCGAGGGTCCTCAGTCACATCCATGTCCTGCCGCAAAAGAGCACAAATCTACTTCTGTAAAATGAGCTTGTTTTTGCGAGTAATTCTCAACACGTACTCGGCTTCGTCATGGACAATGACGATGATTTTGAAATCCTGGAAGATTTCCTTTGACGCTATCACACGACGCGAATCTTTCGTAACATATTTGTCAGATTCGCTTTGTGATGCTACAGTCATGTCGGTCACACCTCGCGGGATAGTAATAGAACTGATTTAGTGCTACTTGTCTTGACGACCAGCCTTGAAGTGCTAATCTGAACTCACGTTGTTGAGAATAAATCTCTACAGCGACGACGCCGGCTCGCCAATCGTTCGGGATGCCCTTGCGGCTCACCTTCCGTCGCCACGCGGCTCACTGCCTCTCAACACTGGTCCACCTGCGGAGCCGAGCCATGCGCCGTCGTGCCTTTACGCTCATTGAGTTGCTCGTCGTCATTGCGATCATCGCAGTGCTCATCGGCCTGCTGCTGCCGGCCGTGCAGAAGGTCCGCGAGTCGGCGAATCGCACGAAGTGCCAGAACAACTTGAAGCAGATGGGTCTGGCTCTGCATCAGTTTCACGACAGCCAGCGGTTCATCCCCTTCCAGGAGCCGGGCACGACGCTTTACAGCCCGTTCACGACTCTGCTGCCGTACATCGAGCAGGAAGCGATGAGCCGCAACTACGACCCCGCGGCGGGTCCGTTTGCTCCCGTCAATCTCCCCGTGACCACGCTCCCGCTGGCCATTTTCACCTGCCCGAGCATGAGGCCACCCACGAGCACCGCGACCACTGCCCCGGCAAGCTACGTGGTGAGCATCGGCAGCACCTACAACTGGGACGTCTTCATGCCCGCTGTGATTGCCAACGGCTTCTTCCCCGTGACCGCGAAGCTCACTTTTGCTCGGATCACGGATGGCCTCAGCAATACCATCGCCATCGGCGAGCAGGGGTATCAACTCCGGGACTTCCCGAATCCGGGCCAGGTCGGTGGCAGCACGTCGTGGCCGTTCGGCTACCCGGCGAGTTGCTACGGCTCCGCCACGAATCGCTTCAATCACAAGCTGCACACCACCACTCCGATCCGTGCGAGCGGCCTCGGCTCGTTCCGCAGCGATCACGCCGGCGGTGCGCACTTCCTCTGGGGCGATGGCTCCGTGCGGTTCCTGCATGAGAGCATCAACAGCGACGCCCGGCCAGAAGTGCTGCCACACCCGCTCAGCGGGATGAACGAGCATGCCGCCGGGCCGACGTTCCGTGCCCTGACCACCCGTGACGGCGGCGAAACCGTCAATGTTCCTTAATACTTCAAGCGTTGCCAATATACTCTGCTTCACTTGATCATCGACACGCTGCTGGGCGGGTTGAACCAGAACAAAATACACCACTCACTCGAGGCTCACCATGAAAGCACTCTTGTTCGCAATGGCAGTGATAGCCAGCACGCTGACCAGCGCATCGGCTCACTTTGTCTTTGTGGTCCCGCAAAGCGACGGCACCGTGAAAGCGGTCTTCAGCGAGACGCTGGAGAGCGACGACGCCGTGACCGTGGAGAAGATTGCAGGGCTGACCCTGACGCTTCGCGATGCCGCGGGCAAAGATTCCAAGCTGAAGCTGACCGCAGCGGAGCATGATCTCAGCGGCAAGCTGGGCGATGTGAAACCGCGGATGAGCTTTGGCTCTGTGCCCTACGGCGTGATGCAGCGCGGCGAAAGCAAACCCTTCCTGCTGCAATACCATGCCAAGACACTCTGGCCCGGCTGCGATGCGAAGAATGCCACGCTCGGCAAAGACTCGGATCTCGAGATCGTACCCACGGTCGCGGACGGCAAGACCACGCTGAGCGTGCTTTCGCACGGCAAGCCGGTGGCGAAAGCGGAGATCAACCTGGTCAATGCCGAGGGCGAGAAGCAGAAAGTCACGACCGACGAGCAGGGCCGCACGAAGCCGCTGCCGTTGACGGGTCGCTATGGCGCCTGGGTGCGACTCATCGAGACCCGCAGCGGCGAGACTGCGGATCAGAAGAAGTATGAAGAAGTTCGCCATTATGCGACACTGGTCGCGGATGCTCCTGCCAAGTAATTTCTGCTATTATTTCTGTGGAGGGTCGAGCGATGAAAGCATTATTCTGCATTGCAGTGCTATGTGTGTTGCCGATCCACGCGGCGGAATACCCACCGCTGCCTGAGGCATTTTCGAGTTTCGGTGCGATCACCTGCGATGGGTATGCGTATGTCTATGGTGGTCATGGTGCCAGGACGCACAGCTACAGTACAGAGTCGACGCTTGGCAAGTTTCGCCGGCTGAATCTGGCAGACCCGAGCCGCGGCTGGGAAGAACTGGAAGGCGGCGTCGCCTGTCAGGGATTGTCCCTCGTCGCCCACAAGGGCAAACTGTACCGCCTCGGCGGGATGCGGCCGCGGAATGCACCGGGAGAAAAAACCGATGCCGTCTCGCTCGCAACTTGCCAGGTGTACGACGTCAAAAGTGGCAAATGGTCCTCGCTGCCCGATCTCCCCACTGCGCGCTCATCGTTCGATGCCGTCGTCATTGGCGACACGATCATCATCGCTGGCGGCTGGCAGATGAAGGGGGCCGGGCAAGAATCCGAATGGGCTACCACCGCACTGATGCTCGATCTGTCCAAGAAGGAGCCGCAGTGGGAATCGATTCCGCAGCCCTTCATCCGACGTGCTCTGACGACTGTGGCCCATCACGGAAAAATGTATGTGGTCGGCGGGCTCAACTCGGATGACGACATCGAACTCAGCGTCAACATCTTCGATCCTGTCACACGCACATGGAAGGAAGGACCGGACCTCCCCGGCCCGACGCGAAACGGCTTCAGCCCCGCGACCTGCACGGAGGGAAACAGGCTGTACGCCAGCCCCGGCGATCGCAACATCTATCGACTCGCCAGCGATGACGCATCGTGGGAGTCAGTGGGCCGCATCGAACAGTCGCGGATCGTCCACCGCATGCTGGGTAACGGCAAAGGTACACTCTTCGTCCTCGGCGGCGCGAACCGCAAGGAGAACACGGCCATCACCGAAACGGTGCGGCCGGCAGCACCCAGGAAGTAGATAACTCTCAATACTCTGCGTTACCCGGCGTGCGCGGGAACGGGATGACATCGCGGATGTTGGCCATGCCGCTGAGGAAGAGTATGGTGCGCTCGAGCCCGAGGCCGAACCCCGCGTGGGGCACGGTGCCGTAGCGGCGCAAGTCGCCGTACCAGGAATAGTGCGCGGGATCGAGCCCCTGCTCGCGCATGCGGGTTTCGAGCATCTCGAGCCGCTCCTCGCGCTGGCTGCCGCCGATGATCTCGCCGACGCCTGGCACCAGCACATCCATCGCCCGCACTGTTTTCTGATCGTCGTTGACCCGCATGTAAAACGGCTTCAGCGTTCGCGGATAGTCGTGCAGAATCACCGGGCACTTGAAGTGGACTTCGGTGAGATAGCGCTCGTGCTCCGACTGCAGATCGTTGCCCCACGCCACAGGGTAGTCCCAGGTCTTGCCGCTCGCGAGCAGAATCTCGACGGCTTCGGTGTACGGTAGCCGCAGGAACGGATTCTTCTGCACGTTTTCGAGGCGTGCGAAGAGGTCCTTGTCGATCCGCTCCGCGAAGAACGCCATGTCCTCGGCACAGTGCGTGAGTGCATCGCTGATGATTCGTTTCAGGAATGCCTCGGCGAGGTCCATGTTGTCGGTGAGGTCGGCGAACGCCACCTCGGGCTCGATCATCCAGAATTCCGCCAGGTGCCGCGGCGTGTTCGAGTTCTCCGCCCGGAACGTCGGGCCGAACGTGTAGACCTTGCCCAGCGAGCAGGCAAAGCTCTCGACCTGCAGTTGTCCGCTGACCGTCAGGAACGCGGGTTTGCCGAAGAAGTCCTGCTTGTAGTCGGTCTTGCCCTCGGCCTTCGGCGGCTGGTCGGGATCGATGGTGCTCACGCGGAAGAGTTCGCCCGCCCCCTCGCAGTCCGACGCGGTGATGATGGGCGTGTGGATGTAGTAGAAACCACGCTCATGGAAGAAATTGTGGACCGACATGGAGACCTGATGCCGCAGACGACTGACGGCGCCGAAGGTGTTGGTCCGCGGCCGCAAATGGGCGATCGTGCGGAGAAACTCCATCGTCGCGCCCTTCTTCTGTAGCGGATAGCTCTCCGTGCTGGCGTCGCCGAGAAGTTCGACTTTGGTGGCGTGCACCTCGACCGCCTGCCCCTTCGCCGGCGATTCCCTCACTTCACCCTCGACGATGACGCTCGAGCCCGTGCTGAGCTTTTTGATGACGCTATCGTAGTTGTCGAGCGTGGCCGCCGCGACGACTTGGATGTTCCCCTGGCAGGAGCCGTCGTTGAGTTCGAGGAAGGAGAAACCGCCTTTGGAGTCGCGGCGAGTGCGGACCCACCCGCCCAGACGGAGTGTGCGACCCGCCGATTCAGCACGGCGGGCTTCGGCGACTGGTGTCATTGTCATGAATGCTTCCTCTCAGTGGATGCTCTTTATACAAGCGGCACTGCAACACGCACAAAGCCCACCCGGTGCAACGGGTGGGCTTTCGATGAGCGTCACCTGGTGAGCAACTCACCACGCGGCTCTACTGATACTCATACCCCACATGAAACACGACCCGCCCGTCTGGCAACCGGCGGATGTTGGTGATGTTCACGTCGAGGCCGCCACCGAGTTGGATTTTGCTGCTCGGCGTCGTGAACGGCGTGAAGCTGTGATTCGCCGGGCTGGGGAACGGAACCGCTCCCGCATAGACCCGCGGCCCGCTCGGACCATCCACGCCGTGCGCCTCTTCGAGAAACACCTGCTGTGTGCCGCGCGGTCCGCCGGGAATCACCCGCCAGATCAACAGCCCGGCCGCGGGGAGATTCTTATCAAAGCCCTTCTGCTGGCGATTCTCCAGCAGAAAGTATTCACTGCCGTCGGCGCGGGCTGGGATCTTATAGCACTCCGTCGGTGAATCCTCGATCGGGCTCAGGATCAGCTTCTGCGGCTTGCGTGGATCGATCAGCACCGGCTTGATCCAGCCCATCTGCTCCTTGCTCCAGGCACTGAAATGCTGCGGCAGCCCGTTGGGCAATTGATTCGACATGGCGTCCCACACGCCGACACCTTCGCTGCCAGGATTCTCAGGGCGGGCATAGAGATCAGGCAGGCCGAGCATGTGGCCGAACTCATGGCACTGCACGCTGATGTCGGTCATCTTGCCGCGGCTCTGCTCGGGGATGATGAAATAGTTCCAGCGTTTGCGATCGTGGGTAAAGCTGGCGCGGTGCGGCCAGTAGAGCCCGCCGCGGCTGGTACTCACACGGATCCCCCGCGAACATGACGAAGATGCCGTCATAGTCCTTGAACGCGTCCTTGCCCCAACGAGCGAGACCTTTGTCCATGACCTCATTGAAGAATTTGGATTTGTCTGTGCTCTTGGTCGACGAGCCCAGATTGTAATCCATTTTCTTCTTGCCGACCTCGACCCAGCCAAAGAACTTGCCTTCGAGCTTGAGTTTGCCGTAGCTGAGTTCGCGGTAGTAGTCTGCGACGCTGCCGTGGACTGAGTTGCCCGTGGCGTTTTTCCCCGTGTAGGTGCCCTTGCTGAAAAGCTGGGCTTCCCAGTCCTTGTCGGTGATTTTTTCGCTGTGCTTGGTGTCGGGGTACTCCACTCCGATGACCGCGAGCTTGTATGAGGGCTTGCGGAAGGTTTTTGGCAGGCGGTCGTCCCAGCCACTCAGCCCGCCGCGGGTGGAGGCCACCGCGACCGTGGCAGTGAGCTTGAGTTCCTCCTTGCCCCGGGACGCGATGATCCGCACTGTGTCGCCTGGGGCTTTGTCGAGTAGCACATCGCGGAGCACCGAGTCGGAGCTGACGCGAATGTCGTTCACTTTCAGAATGACATCGCCGACTTTGAGCCCGGCTTTGTCGGCGGGCCCATTGTTCGTCACGCTGGTGATTTCGATGCCACTGGTCGCGGGCTTCAGCTGGATGCCGAGAATGACTCGCTGCGCCTCCGATGAGGGAAACGGCTTGCTCAGCGGCTTGAGTGTGGCGGTGAGCGTGATCTTTTGATCGGCCCGCTCGATCGACAACGGCAGCAGGGCACCCGCAAAGAGTCCGTGTAGCTTGTCTTTTGCACTGCTCACTGAGGTGACGGGCGCGCCATTGATCTTCACGACGATGTCGCCGGCTTTGAGCCCGGCCGCGTCCGCAGGCGACTCGGCTTCGACATCTTCCAGGATCACCTTGCCGGAACGCTCAGCGAAGGCAACACCGAGGTAGCCGAGCAGTGCCGCACGGGCTCCCTCCTCGGGAAATGACTTGGGATCGGCTTTGTTTGCGGTTTTCGTAGTGTGGTACCCGGTGAGATCGATGGCCCGCTTGGGCATCGGTGCGGTTTCGATTTTTTCGCTGGCCGCGAGAAGCAGGGATGCGCTGAGTATCAATGCGATCATGTGGAACACCAGTGAGAGTGGTGTTAGTTATATCTGATGTGGTGGCGAGATTCTGAAAATGAGGTGAGTGAAAACAAAAAGCCCCGCTCCTTTTGGGAGCGGGGCTTCTGTTTAAGAATGCCGGCAATGACCTACTTTCGCCCTGGAAGGACTATCATCGGCCCCAAATGCTTAACGGCCGTGTTCGGAATGGGAACGGGTGTGACCATTTGGGTGAGTTCACCGGCAAGTCGCCTGAATATCAGTAACAACTTGGGACGCAAGAAGAAATCGGCACGAGCGAGAGTAAGAACAATGTGGCCAAACGTTCGACTGTTAGTACCGGTTCGCTGAGTGCATTGCTGCACTTGTACATCCGGCCTATCAACCTGGTAGTCTCCCAGGAGTCTTCTTGTGTGGAATCCTCATCTTAGGGGAAGTTTCACGCTTATATGCTTTCAGCGTTTATCCATTCCGCACGTGGCTACCCAGCGCTGCGACGAGCGTCACAACTGGCACACCAGAGGTGCGTCCCTCCCAGTCCTCTCGTACTAGGGAGAAAGCCCTTCAAGATTCCTCCGCCCACAGCAGATAGGGACCGACCTGTCTCACGACGGTCTAAACCCAGCTCACGTACCACTTTCATCGGCGAACAGCCGAACCCTTGGGAGCTTCTCCACCCCCAGGATGTGATGAGCCGACATCGAGGTGCCA
>JBGSSZ010000073.1:0-14452 GCA_041736785.1 Limnoglobus sp. | reverse complement strand
TTCGGTGGTGGTGTTGGCTCCGCCGGTTTGCACGAGCAGAGTTCCCGCGCCGCCAATGAGTTCGTTGTTGATGAGCGTGATCGCTCCGGTGGCTTGCAGTGCGGTGAGGTTGGCCGCCGAGAGCGGGCTGGCAAACGTCACTTCGATGCTGGTGACGCGCGAACGCTGCGTCTGGTAGGCACCCGTGCCGCCTGCGTTGACCGTGATTGCAGCCACTGCCGGTGCGGGAGCGGGCTGAACTTCGAACGCACCGATATCGACATTGCTGCCGAATTGACGCACATATCCTGCACCGCGCTGGTCAGTGGCCAAAGTGCTGGTCGGGGAGCCAGCATCGATTGCGACGCTGCCACTTCCGAGTGCGATGGTAGGAGTAGGTCCACCGTTGTCCTGAAGCATACCGAGATTGAGGCCAGTCGGGGCGATGAGATTGTTCGCACCGACGACGGAACCGGTCGTGGTGAACGCGCTGTAATCCGCATTCACCGTGCTGTATCCGAGTTGCGGTGAGCTGCTGGCGGTGTTCTCAGCAATGATGGAATTCGTCATGGTGAAAGTGAAGTGCGGACTGGTCGTACCAGTAACGCCTCCACCCGATGCGCTGGCGGAGTTGAAGGCGATCGTGGAGTTTTCGATGAGCGCGGTGCGCTGCGGTCCTGTGTAAGTTCCGGTACCGTAGAAGCTGACACCGCCGCCCTGGCTGGCTGTAACGGTGTTGTGGGCGATCGTCGAGTTCTTGATCTCGACCCCGAGGGTGCGGTGGAGGAGCACGCCACCGCCGCCCTGGATACTATCGCCGCCTTTGGCTGTGTTGTTGGCAATGGTGCTGTTGTAGATGTTGAGGTAGCCGAGGAATGCTGCGCTGACGCCGCCGCCGCCGATCCCGCCACCGCCGCCACTGGTAGAGTTGCCGGTAATGTACAGACCGTCGACAGTGACTCGCTCTTCACCGTAGTTGATCGATCCGCCACGGGCCGGCGGGTTCAGCCCAGTGTCTGTCACCACGCCGTTGAAAAGTTTCATGTCCTTGATGGTGACGTCGATGACGTTGGCCGAGTTGCCGTCTTCAATGTAGAAATGGCGACTTGTTTTATTCGCGTCGATGGAAAGCAGGTTTGCACCAGGGCCGTCGATCGTCATCGCCGTGGTGATCAACATCTGTCCGCTGGTCAGCGTAATCGTCTGCGGAGAGTTAAATAGCGAACTGAAAAGGATCGTGTCCGGTCCGGGATCGGCGTTGGCCAACGCGATGGCGTCGCGGAGCGAACCGCTGCCAGCATCATTGGTGTTCGTGACCATAAAGACACCACCGACCACGGAGGTGAACGAGCCGATGGTTCCCGCCGTGACGAAGGTCGATTGCAGATTCTTGACTTGTGAACCTTGCATCACAATGGCATAGGAGCCGTTGTCTGATGGATCCCAGCCCGCGGCGTCGTTGACGGGTGGCGTAATCTGATATGTGGCCACGCGTGGTGTGCCGTTCGAATTGTCATTGATGCTCACATATGATGCAGACACGTCGAAGCCGTTCGGACCAGTCACTCGCACTGCGTTGTTATTGTTGACGATCGAACTGACATCAATCGCGTTGGCATCGGAGTACGTGACGGTGAACTTGTATGGGTTTGTAGTTGCATCATTGAGAGTCACGATTGTGGCATTGGCCACCGCGGCCGGAACTGGGGCATTGACGGTGATCGTACCGAGGGTGCCAGCGGGGACGCTCACGTTGGCGCTGTTCTTCACGGTGTTCGCGGGCAGATTCAATTGATAACTGCCGTTGTCGTTGCCGTCCCACGAACCGCCGGGAGGCGTGAACGTGTATGTCGCGGTGATCATCGGTGCGTCCACCGCAGAATCAGCACTGACAAAAGTGGCATTGACCGTGAATCCACCGCCGAGTTTGGAAATCGTGATGTCGTCATTTGGAAAGTTGCCGATGGTGGCTCGGCTGATCAGCGTGTCGTCGAAGTAGCTGACAGTGAAGGTGTACGGGTTGTTGGTGCCGGGCTGATCGGAAACGACGATGGGCAGCGTTCCCGCGACGGCGGAAGGAATGCCGGGTACACGCTCGAACGCGCCAATGTCCACTGCGCTGCCGACCTTGCGCGCGAAACCGCTGCCCCGCTGGTCTGTGGTCAGGTCCGGGAAACCTGCAATGCTGGTCTCAGTACCGGCATTCACCAGTGGACTGCCAGCCAGAATTGCGTGGGTGAACGATTGCCCGCCGTTGTTCACCAGCAGGGGGCTGAAGTTCAGGTTGGCACCGTACGGAACGTTATTGGCGTTCCCCGGATCCTCCGGGAAGCTGAGTACGCCGACAGCACTGTAGTTGATAATCACGGCATTCTCAGCGGAGATATCCGTATTGCCGGACTTGGACGTGTTGCCAGCAACCAGAGAACTGGTGATGGTGAGCATGCTGTTGCTGCCAGTGACGGCGATGCCACCACCGCCCTGGCTGGAGCTGGTTGTGTTGCCGCCAGAGGTGTTGTTTGTGATGGTACTGTTGAGGATTTGGAAGTTTCCGGTGGAGAGCGGCGCTGTGAATCCACCGGCGTTCACGGAGTTGCTGCCAGTTGTGTTGGCGGAATTGCCGGAGATCGTGCTGTTGCGGATGATCGCGCCGACCGACCCAACAGTCCCGCGGACGTAAATGCCACCGCCGTCACCCGAGGTGGACGTGAGGCCCGTCGTGTTGCCCGTGATCAGGCTGTTTTCAATCACGAAGTTGAAGAGTGCCGTATTCGAGGCGGAACCGAGGTTGATAGCACCACCATCGTCGTTCGCGGTATTATTGCTCAGCACGGAGTCACGCACGATCAAGGTGAATTCGCTGCCAGTTGTGGGATTGCCTGCGTAGATTGCACCACCATCGCTGGTCGAGGCCCCTACGGCCTGGCCCAGCGTCATCAATGAGCTCTCAACGGTCACGGTGTTGTTGTTCGGCGTAACCACCGTGAAGCCGGCACCGAAGGTACTCGCCTTATTGCCGGTGAAGATCATGCGGCGGAAGGTGACGTTTTCGTCCTGAATGGTAATCGCACCGCCCGCGCCGGTGACAGTACCACCTGTGAGAGTCGCGTCCTGAATAGTCACGTTTATAGCGGTTCCGGCGATACCATTGTTAATGCTAAAAATACGATGGCTGTCATTGCCACTGATTGTGAGCAAGCCTTTGCCAGGCCCCAGGATGGTCAATGAATCGTTGATCAGCAATTCGGTGCCCGTGAGTGTGATTGTCTGAGGATTGCTGAAGGTGGTGGCTTCGAAGACGATCGTATCGGCGAGACCGGCATTGGCATTCGCGTCCAGGATCGCCTGACGGAGCGAGCCGGCTCCAGAGTCATTGGTGTTGGTGACAACATAAGTGGTTGGGAAGTTGACTGTGAAACTGCCAAGAGTAGCAGCAACGATCCCAACATTGCCGCTGCTCTTCACGCCGTTTGCGAGCACGTTGATCTGGTAGGTGCCGACATCCGCAGCGTCCCACGATCCGCCTGGCGGAGTGAATTGATAGAAGCCCGTGATCATCGGACTGTCGCTGGACTGATCTGCGGAGAGGAATTTCGCCATGGTGGTGAAGCCACCGCCGACCCGAACGATTTGAATGTCGTCATCGGGTTGGTTGCCGACGGTGGCGAAACTAATCGCGGTATCCTCGGCGTAGGTCACCGAGAAGTTGTAAGGATTATTGATACCGGGCAGGTCAGTATCGACGTTGACGAGCGTACTGACCTTGGCGGAGGGCCCGATGAAGGCGTATTCATATGCGCCGATATCGGGGAAACCGCTGGGAGATTCCCGGTAGGAACTGCCGCCGCGCTGATCAGTCGCAAGGAAGAGGGAATTGGTGCCGCGGTTGAGGAGCGAGCTGCCACTGCCAAGAGCCATCGTCTGCGTGGCCCCGCCGTTGGAGGCGAGTGCGCTGATCGCCATGCCGGCAAAACTGGCGTTGGCGAGATTATCCGTGTTCAGTCCCGATGGTGTATATGGGGAGCTCCAGGCCGAGTTGTTGATGTCCACCACGTTGGTGCCGGCGGCGTGGAAGTCATTGGCGGTGCCCGACGCGCTATTGCCGGCAACGACAGAGCTTTCGACGGTGATCGCACCCGTGCTGGCGAAACTGATGCCACCGCCGGATGTGGCGGAGGTCGTCGCGGAGTTGCCGACGATGGTACTATTGCGCACAGTGAGTGGCCCAGTATGGATGCGGATCGCTCCGCCCTGTTTGGCGGTATTGTTCGTCAGAGTGGAGTTGGTGATGACAACGTCCGTGGGCGTACTCCAAGTGTAGAGTGCCCCACCGCCGTTCGTCGCGGCTGTGCTGTTGCCGGAGAGCGTGGAATTCGTGATGGTCGTACTGCCGCCCGTGATGTAGAGCGCGCCACCTCCGAAGCTCGTTCCATTGGCTGTGTTACCAGAAATGGTGCTGGCATCGATCGAGAGTGTCGCTGCCACATCGGTGAAGATCGCACCGCCGTAACTGCCCGCCACATTGTTGCTCAGCAAGCTCTGAACAATTGTTAGAGTCCCCGCTCCGAGCATATAGATGGCGCCACCGCCGCTGGAGGCCGAATTGGCGGTGATGGTCGTGTCCGTGATGGTGACAGTCTCGTCGCCGATCGAGATGGCCCCGCCATTGCCTGTAAAGCTGGCCCCTGTGAGTGTCAGCCCCGAGAAGGTCATCGCCGACCCGGATGGCGCAGATGCTGTGTTGAAGATCTGCCGGCTACCAGTAATCCCAGCAGCGGAAATGGTGAGCTTGTCTCGACCAGGCCCGGTGATTGTCACATCTTCGCTGAGCGCAGGCAAAGCGGTGACCAGATTGATCGTCTTCGGCGTCGCAAAGAATGTCGGATCGAAGGTCACCTCATTGAGGCCAACGGTGCTATTGGCGAACAGGATCGCCTGACGCAGCGAACCGGAGCCGCTGTCGTTGATATTTGAGACGTAGTAAGTCGGAATCAGAACTGTGAAACTGCCGATGACCCCGCCCGCGATGAAAATGTTGTTCGCGTTCTTCACCTGGCTGCCCACGATGGCGACGGAATACGTGCCGTTGTCAGAGCCATCGAAACCGGCCAGCAAATTGACCGGTGCCGGAATGGAATAGGTTGCAGTTCGCGGCGAACCATCCGAGGGGTCATCGACACTGACATACGTAGCAAGGACATCGTAGCCGTTCGGCCCGGTGACGCGGATTTCGTCGCCGTCGTTGAACGATTCAAAGATGATCGGACTGAGCGCATCGGTGTATGTCACGGAAAATGTGTATTCCGACTGACCCGACTGATTCTCATCGATATTTGTGACGCTTGCTCCGGCGGTCGGCAGCGTAACCATACCAGCCTCCACGGCTCCGATGTCGGTCGCACCCTTGCTGCGGGGGAACTGGGAATCGTTGATGCCGCCGCCTCGCTGATCCGTCAGCAGTCCATAGGAATTTGTACCTTTATCCAGCAGCGGGCTATCCGAAGCGGGGAGGTGTGTGAAACCGATTCCACCGTTCGATTGAAGTGTGCCCAATTTGAGATTGAGTCCGAATGCGAGATTGTTGAAGCTCGAACCATCCGGCGTGAAGCCATTGGCAACACCAACAGCACTGTTGAGAAGCGTCACGCCACCGGATGCCGCCGAGCTGATATCGAACGACGACGTGATGGACGAGTTGCCGGAGACGACACTACTTTCGATGGTGAGAGGAACGCCGGCGGGAGTGCTGGCGATGCCGCCACCGTTGGCGCCGACCGTCGCGCTTGAGGAGAGGCTGGTGTTGCCGACGATCGTGCTGTTCCGGATGGAGACGGAACCGGTGGTCCCAAGAATCGCGATCCCGCCGCCGCCGGTACCGGCTGCACTCGTGGTGATGTTCCCACTGATAGTTGAGTTGCTGATGATTTGTGTGCCGTTGCGGAGGTAGAGAGCGCCGCCGCGGCCGTTGGCCGAATTGCCCGACAGTGTGCTGTTCTCGATGGTCACGTTGCCGACCAAGTTGATGTAGAGCACGCCGCCGTCGGCCGCGGCAGCGGACCCTGCAACGTTGCCGCTGAGCGTGCTATTGCGGATGGTGAGATTGCCGGAGCTGGTTAGCGTAATCGCGCCGCCATCGTTCGTGCCGCTCGTGGAATTCGACATCAGCACCATGTTTTCGAGCGTGAGATTCTCATCGGTGGATGTGATCGCGCCGCCATCGGCGAAGACGTTTGTCGGAGTTGCCCCCGTGGAGCCATTGCCGCCGGAGAGCGTGAGGCCCCTCATGGTGACGTCCAGGATGCCGGTGCCGTTGAGCGCGAAGTGCCGGGTCGCGCCGCCACCGCTGATGGTGATCAGGCCGGCACCGGGTCCGTTGATCGTCAGTGGATCGGTGATGAGCATCTGGCCGGATGTCAGCGTGATTGTGCCGGTCAGTCCGTTCTGGAAGACGATCGTGTCCGCCGTGCCGGTATTGGTATTCGCATCGAGGATGGCCTGGCGGAGTGATCCTGCACCGCTATCAGCAAGGCTTGTCACGGTGTAAGTGTTGGGTATCGAGACTTGGAAGGTCCCGAGCGAATTCGCTGAGATGGTGGCACCGCCGGGGCCGGCAATCTGCCCGGCTTCGATCGACACTGCATAAGCCCCGCCATCTGAGCCATCCCAGCCCGCGGCACCATTGACGGGTGGTGTGATCTTATATTTTGCTATCGCCGATGCTGAATTCCCAGTAAATGAATCGAAGGTCGCGAGAGTGTTGAAGCCGTTTGGCCCCGTAACGCGGATATCGAAGTTGTCGAACGTGGATGTATTCACATCGAAGAAATTTATGGACAAATAATACGGATTGGTCGTTGCGTCATTAACCGTAACTGCGGGGAATGTGGGAATCTGAAACGTCGGTGGTTCAGTGGCCTGGCGTTCAACAGCGCCCACGTCGGCATTGGTCGCGGGCCGGGTTTTGCCTCGCTGATCAAAGCCGGCGACGCCGGGGTTGTACTTGTCGAGGGCCGGGCTGCCGGGCAGCGGAATCATAGTAGGCGTTTTCCCGCCATAGTTGCCAATGCTGGTGAGCTGCGGATCAATGATCGTGCCCGTAAACGAGCCATTGGCATCCACGACTCCAACCACTGAGTTGGCATCAATGTTGACAACCGCTCCGGAATTGACAGTGATGTCCTGTTTGTTGGCAGCACCGCCCGTGTGCTCATTGCCGGAAACGATTGAATTCTCGATGTTCAGTTTGAAATAGGCTGTGGAGATGCCACGCGCAATGCCACCGCCACCGTAACCCGCGGTGCTGCCTGTGAAAGTCGCGGTATTGCCTGTAATAGTGCTGTTGCGGATGTTGGCAGTGACGCCAGTTCCGCCAAAACTGTTGAAGAGCAATGCCCCGCCTGTGATGGCCTTGTTGCCGGTGAACGTGGAGTTGGTGATGGTGGCAGAACTGTTCACAGCACTGCCGCTCATGCGGATCGCACCGCCGTTGGAGGTGCTGGTGTTCCCGACGAAACTGGAATCGTTGATGGCAAGCGTTCCGCTGGAGACCATGTACAGGCCTGCAGCAAAACCACTTGAGAAATTATTCGAGATGCTCACGCGATTGAGTGTCACGTTGGCAGCGGAAGAAACGCTGATGGCGCCCCCGGCCGAAGTTCCGCTGAATCCCGAGATCGTGAGATCGGAAAGCACATACGTGTTGGTGCCCTGCAACAGGAATGGCTGATTGAGTGCTCCAGGCCCAACGCGGGTGATTGTCAGAACGTCTGCGCCAGGTCCGGTAATGGTCAAGCTCCCACCGGCAGAAGTGACGGCCGGAAGAACTGATGCCAGCGCAATTGTGTGTGGGCCAGCACCGAGACTGAACACGATATCATCCGCACCCGCGACAAGCGAATCTGTAATGGCTTGGCGCAGCGAGCCAATCCCACTGTCGTTCGTGTTTGTAACTGTGAATGTGGCCGGCACCGTACGGTCTTCAAGGTTGGTCAGTGCCAGCCGGGAGCGCAGATTGTATTTTGCGGGCAGCGGTTTTGCAAACGAACCGGCATCCTTCGAATCGAACCAGCCGTAGACACGACCTCGCAGACGGTTGATCAATCGTGACATCAGTTAATTCCCTCTGAGACCGGTAGCTGCTGCCGCCGGAGGTGATAATGAATGGACGATGAGAATTGCGGACTCTTTCGAGGCCGGGCGGAAGTTGCAAGTTGTGCTGAAGGGTAGAACGCTGTCAAAAATAACAACACCCCGGCGACTTCGCAAGTTGATCATATGCAACTCGCCCGTACTTCGTCACCAAGTCAACTCAAAGAATTTTGAAAATGCCACCTACTATTTTGTGGCATCAAATGCCGAATCGGTTTTTGCACTCTCACCACTGTGATTTCACACAGATATGAGAAACGCCTCATGAGTGCCATTGCCACTCGGCCTGTGAAACCACAGCAATCGCCTGGATTTTGTAACTACTCTAGAATCAAAGCTGTATCTATGGCCGTTAAGCTAATACAAGTTCTGGATTTGGGGCAAGATACTCTAATGAGTTCTAATGAGTATTAAGCGCCATCATGAGCAGAACACCAAGCTCTTCGACGGTTGCAATCGGCGTCTGAGTACATTGAAACGTTGCTGGCGATGGCTCAATCAGTGGAGGGCCTGCGAATGGGCAAGACGATTGCCCCCGAGCGCGCGAAGATTGGTGCGAATGCGAACGATGGTCGCGGCGTAGCCCCAGACGCCAAGGCTGAAAAGACGCCGGCCACGACGCTCCGTTTCGACGGCTCCGATCAGCCGTGGGGAGACTCTAGCCACGCGCCCGTTTCGTTGACTTTTCGTTTGCACCGCTACCGTTCTCGTATCATCCAGAGACAGGATGCGGCATTCGCCGTCACCCGACTCATGGAGCAGAGAAATGGCAGCCAAGAAGAAGAACAGCACAATTAAGACCATCGTGATCAAGGCTGGAGACGTGGCGTCAACAGTTCTCCACGCCGCCGACGATCATCTGATTCATCCAGTCGGAGAGGCACTGGGACTGATCAAGAAACCCGAGCCGAAGGTCAAGCCAGCCCGGAGTCCAGTCAGGAAAGGCAAGCTTAACACAGTCGAGAGCAAGAAGCCGTCAGGCAAGAAGGCACTTGGAGCAAAGGCACGGATGATGAGCAAGCCGGTGCCAGCGTCGAAGGTCACAAAGAAGCCGGCCAGTCAGTCTGGACCTGGGCCTAAGCAGAAGTCGAAGGCGCGGTGAAGTCGCTGGCTGCGTTGCTTCGGTGGCTGCCTGAACCGCGGAGACACAGCCCGAAGGTGCTTTAGGACACACTTCAACATGCTGCTCCGCTCACTGTCGTGGGGCTCGTCATGGTGAAGATGCCTTACATCGAAGATGTGCTTGGGGACAATGCTCAAGTACACGCGATCTACAAGGGGCAAATATCAAATGTGAATAATAGAAGTCGAAAATTCCTACTCTTCGGCGGCGCTGCTGCCGGTGTGTCGCTGGGGCAGCCAAGCCACGCGGCTGCAGAACACGATGGCGATCCGTTCGCCAACGTGCAGGATCTCGAACCACCATACACTACACTCGAGACGCATCGCAGTGGCGAATCGATGCGATGACTCCGATTCAATCGAGGCTGATATGATTGTGCACGAAACGATTCTGGATGTCACCTCGCCGACAGGCACGATGCAGACGGCTCTATTCACTCCGGTTTCTCCTCACGGAGCAACCCGGCGCGATCCCGGCATCGTGCTCTATTCGGAGATCTTTCAACTGACAGCGCCAGTTCGTCGCCTTGCCGTGCAGTTGGCTGGCGAGGGATATCTGGTCATCGCGCCGGAGATCTATCACGCATTCGAACCGCCGGGCTGTGTGCTGGGTTACGACGATACGGGGAAGACACGAGGGAATGCCCTCAAGGAACAGTTGACGACGGCCGCGTTCGACGCCGATGCCCAAGCAGCACTCGCGGCATTGCGAAATCATCCGAACTGCAACGGCCGGTTGGGGACTTTCGGCATCTGCCTTGGGGGCCACTTGGCGTTTCGAGCCGCCCTGCAGCACGAAGTCGCCGCCGCGGCTTGTTTTTATCCGACCGACTTGCATGGCGGTCGACTCGGCCCCGGCGGCAGTTTCGATACGTTGGCGCGTGCTGGCGAGGTTCGCGGAGAACTGCTGTTCGTGTTCGGTCGCCAAGACCCCCACATCCCCGCAGAGGGCCGGCGACGCATCTACGACGCACTCAGCCGCGCGGACACGTGCTTTACTTGGCACGAATTCAATGCGGCCCATGCGTTCTTACGCGATGAGGGTGAACGCTACGACCCCGCTGCGGCTCGACTGGGCTTTTCCTTGGCCTTGGACTTATTCAGTCGATGTCTGTGAACCGGATTGGATTTTGGAAGGAACACTGTTCCAGAGCTCACGGCCATTGAGCCCATCGTCGGCTGCACCGGTGCAGATTTTTCCGACAGGAAAGTGTTTCCCGTATGGAAACGTTCTGTTAACATTGACTAATGGAAGCATGGCATCGATTGTGCAGAGTGAATATTCGCACGAGGAATGACGGCAGTGAAGCTGATCCCATCTCTTTTTACCCATTGTGGAGACGCCACCAGCCGGGGGCTCGCATGACAAACTCTGGCTTTGAAGGCCTGAAGCGAGTCTTCTGATAGGGACATTGCGAACGTGAGCGTCTTCGGCACACGCCCGAGGGCTCTATGAGCAGCACGAATCGCTCCACATCTCGACGACTGACGCGATCGGCCAAGGATTGCCCACTGCGACTGACACCTCTCGAAGACCGCATCACGCCGGCGATCACGGGTCTGGTCTTCCAAGACTTCAATGCCAACGGCACCTTCGATACCACAACAACCATCGCAAACAATGCGCTGGGTACCACCCCCGCAGCGGTGGATCGCGGTGTTGCGGGAGTCGCAGTGACCGCGTTCGACGCATCGAACGCCGTAGTTGCGCAGGCACTTTCCGATGCACTCGGCAACTACTCGCTCAATGTGCCCGGCAGCGGTCCATTCCGCGTCGAGTTCACCAACCTGCCGCTGGGCGTGTTCTTCGGTCCTCAGGGGACCACCAGCGGCTCGGCCGTGCAGTTCGCCGACGGTGCATCGGCCACGGGCGTCAATCTCGCCGTGGTGCGGCCTGAGGATTTCAGCCCCGACAATCCGACGCTCGTCACAAGTGCCTATGTCGTTGGCGGCATCCAAAACTACGACCTCAACAGCGGCAGCGGAGTCATCCTCAGCTTCCCTTACTCGTCGGGATCACTCGAAAGCGATCCCGACCGTGGCAACCACCAGAACCCGACCACGCACGAACTCTCGGTGGCTCAGCGGGAAGTGGGCGTGACATGGGGCTTGGCGTACGACGCCGCGAACGGGCGACTGTTCGCCGCCGCATACATGAAACGCACCAGCGACTTCGGGCCCGCCGGTCCCGGTGCCATTTACGCCATGCCCACGACAGGGACGAACGCGACCCTGTATGCGGATCTCAATGCGATCTTTCCGGACTCGCCCGCAGGGAATCTGCAATCGGTCTTCACCGATATCAACGGCGATGCGGTCCCCTTCCGGCAGAACTACGACGAAGCCAGCGATTGGTTTTTCGACGGACTCGTGCGATTCACAGACGAAGCCGGCGTGGTCCGCGACCTCGGCTGGGACGCCGTCGGCAAAATTGCACTCGGTGGCCTCGATGTGAACGGCGATGGCTCGCGGATGTTCACGCTCGCTCTGGGTGATCGGCGCCTCTACTCGCTGCCGACCAGCGGTGCGCTCACCGCATCCACTGTGCAGCGGTTCGATCTGCCTGTGCCCGACAGTGTGACAGGCGTCACCGCGAACAATCCGCTCGGCGATTTGCGACCGTTCGCCGTGGAGTGGCACCGCGGTCTTGTCTATATCGGTGCGGTGAACTCCGCGGAGAGCACACAGAATGCAGCGGACCTCAAGGCGCATGTGTTCGCGTTCGACCCGAACACCGGACAGTTCATTGCTCGGAATCGGTCCGCCACCACGGGTGCCGCGGTGTTTGAGTTCGACCTCAACTATGACCGTGGAAACTTGCACATTGGCCAGGACCCGCATGATGGCAGCCCCGGCGGCTTCACGCCCCCCGATCCCGCAGCATGGAATCCCTGGTCGCCCACCACGCAGGTGCTGCAAGTGCAGCCCGAATCGCTGGGTCGCAGTGGGTATCCGCAGCCAATGCTCACCGGCTTGAGCTTCGACGCCGACGGCAATCTTGTGATCGGTTTGCGAGATCGCTCCGGCGATCAGATCGGTCGCAATGTACCCATCTTCGCCGACGAACTCAATAATTTCTCCTACTTCAGCGTGACGGCCGGCGACACGCTGCGGGCTTTCATCAATTCCGCGGGCAGCCTCGACAACCCCGTCGCGGCACTGGTCGGCTGGACGCTCGAAAGCAACAGCCGCGGCCCACTGGGGCTGGGTGCGGGTCCACAGAACAACGGCCAGGGCCCCGGCGGCGGGGAATTCTTCTTCGACGACGACTTCCCTCACGATCCCAATTCGCCACCTCTCGGCTTCAGCGGTGCGGAAAACGACGAAGTCAGCGTCGGTGGTGTGCTGCACATCCCGGGCTTCCCGCAGGCACTCTCCACCAACTTCGATCCGATCCGTATACCTGGTGCCATCGATGGCGGCGGCGTCCGCTGGTACGACATCGCGACCGGGCAGGTGAACAAGACCTACGAGCTTTACGTCACTCCACCTGCATCGAGCACCTCGACTTTCGCGAAGGGCAACGGCATCGGCGACCTCGTGGCGATGACTGGGCCGCCCCCCATCGAGATCGGTAACTACGTCTGGAACGATACCAACAAGAACGGCATTCAGGACGCCGGCGAAGCCGCCGTGGCCAATGTCCGGCTCGACCTCTACTCCGACGGCGTGCTGATCGCATCGGCCACGACCGACAGCAACGGCAACTACATCTTCTCCAGCGGTGCCGGCACCAGTACCACAAGCCGGGCCTACAACCTCGCACTCACCCACAACACCGCGTACGAGATCCGCGTCGATCGCTCGCAGGCGTCGCTCGATGGGCTCGCGTTCACCGTCGCCAACGCGGATTCGACTGCGAATGGCCTGAGACGCGATTCCAACGCCGATAGCAATGGCATCATCAGTGTCGTCACACCGCGGTTGGGCGTGTCGGATCACTCGTACGATGTTGGAATCGTCCCCGGTGCCATCATTGTCCCGCCCCCACCGCCGCCACCGCTGACGATTCCCGCGACGGTCTCGGGCTATGTCTTCCGCGACGATTGCCCAGTCGACGGCATCCGCGAAGCAGGCGAGACAGGCATCGCCCGCGTCGCCATCACACTCGTCGGCGACACGGTCGAAGGCCCGATCACACGATCCACACTCACGGATGCGACAGGGTTTTACAGTTTCATCAACCTGCCGCCCGGTACTTACACGATCAGCGAATCGCAGCCGCTCGGGTTCTACGACGGCATCGACACGCCGGGCAACCTCGGCGGGACATCGCCGAGCAATGATGTGTTGACGGTAGTGCTGGCGGAAGCCGATGACGGAGTCCAGTACAACTTCGCCGAGGTCGCACCGAACGCCGTCTTCGGCTACGTCTACAATGACGCGAATCAAAACCGTCGGTTCGATACCTCCGAATCGGGCATCCCCGGTGTGCTGATCACCATCAGTGGCACCGCGTTTTCGGGCACAGCGCTGGCCAGGCCGCTCTCCTCACTCGACTCGCTCGGCGGGCTCACCACCCGCACCGACAGCACGGGCCGCTGGGAATTTCCGCTGCTGCCGCCCGGCGAATACACGATCCGCGAGACGCAGCCAGCAGGCTATCGCGATTTCTTCGAGTCGGTCCAGGAGCCCATCGCGCAACCGGTCGTGGTCGGCGACGACTTCTTCAGCACGCTCGGCCTCTGCGGCGGCGAGACCCGCGGCCCGTTCAACTTCGGTGAGATCCTCCCGCCCAACACTCAGAACCCCACCAAACGCGAACTGCTCGGCTCGACGAATGGCAGCACCGGGCAGCCACCGTCGACCACGCCACCGGTAAGCGTTACGCCGCTCGATGTGCCGCTCAGTCCTGCCTTCAACGTGAGCACTGGCACTCCCACCTTCCTCGCGGTGGCTGCCGACGCGGGCCATGCGCCGCTGGTGCGGGTCTTCGACTACGCTTCGAGCGTGGAGCGGTTCCGCTTCTATGCCTACGAGGAGAGTTACCTCGGTGGCGTCCGCGTTGCGACGGGAGATGTCGATGGCGACGGCGTTCCCGATATCGTCACCGCGACCGGCTTGGGCGGCGGACCGCGCGTCCGCGTGTTCAGCGGAGCGGACGGTGCCATTCTCCGCGATTTCTTCGCCTACGAGAGCGACTTCCGCGGTGGCGTCTTCGTCGCGGTGGCCGATGTCAATGGCGATGGCCGCGCCGACATCA
>JBGSSZ010000681.1:0-7652 GCA_041736785.1 Limnoglobus sp. | reverse complement strand
GGTCTGGAAACGCTGGCGAAATCGTGTCGACGCCGGAAACAGGACGTCGGCGTGATCGAACGCCGCGTCGGTCGCCTGCTCGAACGCCAGCAGCGCGCCGCCAAGTTCTACGCCGTGCATGTGACGTCCACGGACATTGGCGCTCAACTCACCTGGCAGCGTCGCGACGACGTCTGGCAGCAGCACGAACAGCGCGACGGCTGCTACGTGCTCCGCAGCAATGTGACCGACTGGACCGCCGAGGAGTTGTGGACCGCCTACACCCAACTGACCGAAGCCGAGGCCGCGTTCCGCATCCAAAAGGATCAGTTGAAGCTGCGACCGGTCTGGCATCAGAAGGCCGAACGTGTGACCGCCCACATCCTCGTCTGCTTCCTGGCGTACGTGCTTCGCAAGACGCTGGAAGGTTGGAGCAAGCGTGCGGGTCTGGGGTCGAGTCTACCGACGCTGCTGGAGGAGATGCGTCGGATCACGAGCGCCGATGTGGTGGTGCCGACCGCGGATGGTCGCGAGGTGCGGATGCGGTGCGTGGTGCGGCCGGACGCAGCCCAGTCGATTCTGCTGACGCGGTTGGGCCTGCGTCTGCCGCAGCGATTGAAACTGCCGCAAGGTGTGAGAGCGAAGGACCGACTGTAGTGCCAACTCCAAAGCCGGAAACGCCAATATCAAGGCGTATTCAACATTCCGGCACCGCGAACTGCGGAAGTTGGGTTAAACCTCGTTCGCGGGAAGCCGAGTCCGCTGCCGCCGCCGGTGTCATCAATGGACAGCTTGTGGAGTTCCGTGGAGAAAGCGCAGGTCGAACGCATGACGGTGTGCTCCGCCGTCGGCTCGCCGGCGACGGTGCAGAAACAGCTTGCTGCGATCATTGAATCGACTAAGGCCGACGAACTGATTCTCACCAGCCAGCTTCACGACCACGAGGCCCGCTTGAAATCGTTCGAACTCATCTCCCGCTTGCAGGTTGAAACTCCAGAAAGAACCCAACCGGGCATTCCGATACTTCAATGAGGTCTCAACTTTACGCTTCTGCAAAAAGTGAACCGTCGTGCCAGATCATTTCGCCGTCGAGCACCTGCCACTATTGCAGGCTCTTAAGCAAGTCACTCAGAAGACCGCTCAAATGGCCGTAGAGACCCGAAGCGGCGTAACCTGCCCCTTCTACGGCTTCGAGGCCTCTACAACGCACTGGGAGGCCACTGCGGAGCTCCTGGAGGCGTTCCACGGGTATGTGTGTCAAGAACGCCACTGCGGGAGGCCTTTCACTCGCCGCTGTTGTCACTGCTGTGGCTCCCACTTCCACTGGCTTGGAGCGGGGATCGCACCGCCGCCTCGGCAGCCAGGCGCCGAGGCCGATGCACATCACGAGAGAAGTCCCGTCCGGCCGGGCTTGCTGTACAAGCTGGCTTCGCCGCCGCTGCTGCCACTCACCGCGTTGCCGAACCGCGCAACCCGACCCGAGCCCTCCTGCGAGCCACCTTCGGCAAAGTGGTCCGGGCCACATCGCGAGAGTGGCCCGGGCTTAAAGCGCTGCTGACAACCAGGAGAGGATTGCAGTGTGGAGTTTAACCGTGGCGCAATCGTCACATCGTCACGCCAACGGCGGGTCCAGCCAAGCTCCACGTCTTCGGCCGTATCCAGTCCTTGGATCTGCGGTATCATCCGGTTAATCAGCCGATGCGTTGGACGTCTTGGCGATCATTCGGGCGAGGCTCGATCCTCCCGGCAGGCCCCGCATCCCTTTCCGCATCACCTGATCGATATTGAACCATCGTTCGCCGAATGTCCCCTCGATCTCCTGCGGTTCCCCACGGCACGTCGGCCACTTCCCATGCTGCTTCTGGTGCCGCCTGGCCCACTTCAGAATCTCCTCTTCCGTCAGCATCGGGAGGTTGGCCATATTCCGATGCCGACCGGTCCGCGCGAGTAGATTCGAAAGTGTGTCACCCGGAGACAGGCTCCGAATACCAATCTTCATTGCCTGATCGACCCGACACCACGTCTCGCCTCCCGACTCGGGAATCTCTTCCATCCAGACCCGCTGACCGGGCCATCGGCCAGTCCGCTCGTGGTAGGCGTCACACCACTTCAGGATCTGGGCTTCGCTCAGCGGTGGGAGATTGGCGAAGTTCCGCACGCCCCGTTCGTCTTCCAAGAGTCTGGCGAGCGAATAGCCGCCCGGCAGCCCACGTAGCCCGCGTCGCATCGAATCGTCGATATTCTGCCAGCCATCGCCGGGGGACTCAGGGATGTCGCGTTCTGTCGTATCCTGAATGGGCCACCGCCCGTGCCGTTTGTGATAAGCTTCGGCCCACTTGAGGATCAATTTGTGTGTGAGCTTCGAAAGGCCCTTGCGATTCCGCACACCGCGATGTTTCGCCAGC
Organism: Limnoglobus sp.; assembly: GCA_041736785.1. Classification (GTDB taxonomy): domain Bacteria; phylum Planctomycetota; class Planctomycetia; order Gemmatales; family Gemmataceae; genus JBGSSZ01. The sequence goes on along the minus strand of JBGSSZ010000681.1, from coordinate 5,268 downwards.
AGCCGCGGAATCGAAGAGCCACCCGGCAAGCCGCGGGAGCCGCGGAGTAAAGCCGAGTCGATCCACTTCCAACGGATCCCGACCGAGCCTTCGATCGTCAGTTTCCCATGTAGCTTCATCTGGGGCCACTGGCCAGTTCGCTCATGGAACTGATCGCACCAGAGGAGCACGATGTCTTCCGTCAACTCGTGCGGCTTGAGTGGCCTGGGCTTGCGTTTGGGACGTTTCTGCACCATGAGGAGCTCAACGGGTCGGGAGCGTGCAGATGTCTTTCTATCGGACGTTCTGTCTCGAAAAACGATCTCCCAAAAAGGACTGCGTTCGAGCCACAACCGGAAGCATTCGGCCATGGATACGGCAGCAAATTCACCCGGCCTGTCAGCCACACCGCAATGTGCAACTGGTACGGTCGGAATTGCCCTACGCACATCGCCCCGCCGCCCGTGATCAGATACGTCGCACTGCCTCGCGGCCGCCGCGAAAAATGTCCGCGGTTGTCCCAGTCATGAGGACCGTCTTCGCCGACCAGACGCAGGTACGCCTCCTGAACCAGAGCCGTCGGTTGAAGCGTCTGACCGGGAATTTCCCGAATCAACTTACTGGCCGCGAGTTTGCGAAGTTCGTCGTAAACGCGGGCAAAAGCTGATTGGAGGCTGCCGAGTCACCTTCAGCGATCGCTTGCAGGATCAACGGTCGCTGCAAATGGTCGGGGAAGACAAACGGAGTTGTTTTCGTTACGCGAGATCCGGGCCGAGATGAAAGCGATTGGTCAGTTCACCCGGGAACTGCGTGACATGCGGCATGAGTTGAATGAGAAGTAATCTTGGATCCGAAGCCATTCAGATGGTCCGTTCTTCTGTCGTGTCTCGCTCTCTTCGCATGACGAATCGCAATCCCCCAACGATAGATGAGGACATTATCTAAATTCCGGTATTGAGATGTTGCGAGACTTGCGCGATTTTCCCTATGCGGAATAAGTTCATGCCGATCGTCGTAGTCACGACCGCTGTCCTCTGCTGAGAGGCAAGTTCTTGAAAACCCTAGTTCGACATGGGAATATCGCGTTACTCCTCTGTACTTGAAGCGTCCGGGGCTGAGCGGACACCGGGTAGGAGGAGGCACGTCATCGTCACCTCCGGTACTTGGAACGGCGGGTCGAGATCTGTCTGGTGAGCGCTCAGCCACAACCGCGCCTGCTCAGCCTGAACGGCCGTTTCCGCGGGGTCTGTCATTGCCTGCAATCGGTATCGCCGCGGGTCACGATCGAACCGACTGCGACGATATTCCAAGTTTGGGTCGTTCACATTCAGGCGTCCGTAAAACAATCTATGTCAGGAAATGCGCTCATGATTAATTTTGGCAAGTGAGGTAGTGCATCCGAAATTTGATCCCCCAGGCCCCTCAGCCGTAGTTGTGGTGTCGGCAACGATCCCACCAGAGCCGACGGCAACCCGGTCGGCCGGCACCGGGACTACTGGCAGAGCTACGCGTTCGGCGAACTCTCCGCTACGGCAGGCACTCGCAAGGCGATCCTTGCGAAGTTGCTGCCTCGGTGGCGTAATGCTATTCTCGGTTCAGTTCGCCGGAACAGGCCAAAGGCGATACCCTTTGTCGAAAGCTTCGGCTACGCGATAGCCGGTCGGACCGGAACACCAATTCCGGAACCGCTCAGGTGAGACAATGCCAGCTTTTCATCCACGAACAGATTTCGAAAAACCCCCAGCGGGTCCAGTCTCTGACACTCTTTCCGAAACGCGGGCAATTCAGGATACAGCCGCTCCACCGTTGCCGCATCCAGCGGAAACAGTTTGCCCCAGTGCGGCCTCGCGTCGAACAGTTTCGCCATTGCCTGCGCCAGGAATGCGGTCATTGCGTTGAACTCGCGCCGTAGTTCACCGAGGGCAATGAAGCTGATCGAATAATAGATGCCGCCGCTCGCCGTCGAAATCATCGCATCGTCGGGCAGGATGCGGCGAACGCAAATCGGATAGTGGTGCGTGAAGCTGCCGCGGTTCTTAACTTCGAAACCGAGCGACAGCAACTCCGCGGTCGGCGCGTCCCCGGCGAACGCCGAAAGCGCATCGATCACGAAACGCGTCGCCGCAGGAAGGTGCCGCGACGGTACGAACAGTTCCATCTCCTGGTGCCGGAACAGTTCGTGCTTCATGATCAGCATCCGCTCGGCCCGGTCAACCACGGTCACGTTGCGGATGATCCCCGGCAACATCAGCCGCCGAAAAAACCACCGCGTTAGCAGCGGGCAATTGAAGGACGCCAGCAATTTCAAAATGCAATGCAGCCCGACGTCAATGCCGAAGTACATGTAGAAGCGGTAGAGGATCGCTTTCGCACGTCGCTCCGAAAGCCCCTCCGGTAGCGAACGCCGCTGAACCACGAACGTCCAGCGCTGCGGCAGCAGGAAGAACTGCTGCAGCGGAAACATGCTCTCGCTTTCGAGCGCCTCGTCGAGCGTGTCGCAACTCGTCAGCGTCTCGGCAACGTCGTAGCGTGGCACGGCGCGGAAGCTCACGCTGACGATGACGCCGATCGCGCCGAGGGAACAGCGGGCGGCGCGAAGTTCTTCGCCACGATTGACGGTCCGGAGGCAGGCGTTGCCGTCGGCGTCGTAGCCGGCGATGCAGAGTTCCTCCATGTAATGCGAGAGCGAGTGCCGGCCCGATCCGTGGGTCGCGGTGCTGATCGCCCCGGCAATGGTCTGTTCGGCAATCAGACCAATCGACGGCATGGTGAGGCAGGAGTGCCGGTGGAGTTTGCGGAGCAGACGGCGGACACGGCAGCCGCCACCGACGGTCACGAGGTTGCCGTCGATGCGGACGTCGTTGAACCGACTCATGTTGATGAGCGTGTCGTCGCTGAGGACGAGCGCGCTCCAGGAATGCTGGGCTCCGACAACGCGGACCTTGCCGCGAGCGTGGCGGTCGAGGATGGTGAGCAGTTCGGCCTCGCTGCCAGGGGTGTAGAACCGCCGCGGCGCGAAACGCAGATTGCCACCGAAGTTGATCATGGAGTCGTTTGCCATCGATTGATTTGGACTCCTGGAGCGTCAGCATACGAACTCCGCCATGCCATCGAGCACTGGAATCTCACCGGACGAGTACGAATCAAAGGGACGGCAAATTTCGCGAACGCTAGCAAACTGGACTGATCAATCGGGACTGCTGATCAGCCCCAGGTTGCCGAGAAGTTCGAGCAGATCAAGGCCATACACCCGACACAACGCTGCCATCTCGATCACGTCGATGCGGCGTTCGCACGATTCCACTTTGGAAACAAACGACGCATAGGTCTTCAATTTCCGCGCGACGTCGCTCTGCTTGAGTCCAGCCTCTTTCCTGGCCGTACGAAGCATCTCAATCATTCGCTGGTAGTCACGAGTGTGCTGAGACTTTTGCATCCGCCGCCGCCTTTTGCACTGGCGGCAGGCTAAGACGCCCGCTACAATTTCCCAAAATGGGAAATACGGAAAACGGCTTTTGGCTTTGAAGGAGCTTGGAATGTTGACTACGCCATCCACGAGCAAGTCTCCAACGAGAACGGCGCAGATCCTTCTTCTGCTAAAATCGCTTTCGACCTGGCTGCTTAACGAAACTAGAAACACGCTCGTTGCTTGCGGACGTCAGACAGCCAGAATGGTCAATTACTGCCGTTGTTTGTTACGCCGCCGTTTCTCAAGCAAAGAAGTCGAAGCGGCCCGGTTTTCGTTCGGCCAAAAGGCGTTTGCCGCGGGTCTTGGCAATCCGCAAATACGTGCGCGCATTCTCGCGATTGATGAACAGATTAACAATATTCGTGCTCAAAAACGTTCTTCGAGGGCTCTTGATACGGAACACCGTAAACTTGTTTTGCAACTTGCTGACACTTCGACCGAGTCGGAAACGCAACCAAACCATGAACCAACCCAACTTCAGAAGTCCCAACTGCTTCATCGCGAACATCAAGAGGCAACGCGTGTGGCGAGGCTTGAACTTTTGCCCCAGCAGAGCAGCGAGTGGATGCGAGTCGTTCTAGGCTACAGTTGTGCTTGTTGCTTGATTCTAATGGCACTCATTCTGATCACAAGAGAGTCTAGTTCTCCGAGCAGAAGGTCTCTGGTAACCGGCGATGATCAATCCGACACCGCCAAGATACAAATGCAAACAGTTGGGGCCGCTGAAGCAACGAAAACTGCTTTGCCAGTTTCCGGCTCAACCTCGTTTACTGTGCCCCTGAAGGAGTCAGAAAGAGTCACATTTGCCAAGAAGCTTGGCAAAGACGTGATCGCAGAAATGCCATTGAGACAGTTTCTCAAGGAGCATCCGGCAGCCAAAAAAAATCTTCGTGAAAGCGATGGGCGTCAAAAAAGAGTTGCGTACGACACTCTTCTTTTCACATACGTTTTTCGGGATGACAAGTTATTCTTTAAGAGTTTCACCATTCCGAGATATGAAGACTATTTCAAGAAGGACCACCAGAAAACAATGGAATGCTTGGGCGATCCTGACCGTGATCTATTAACGGATGACGAGCGACGCGATGGAGTCTTACACCACTATGCCTGGTGGGTCACTGAGTGCGATCTGTTGATTCGTTACGTCGTCCAGAAGAAAGGCCGAGAATATCACCAAATTTACAGTATCGGCCGCATTTCTGTGCTCGATGAAGGCGCGGAGTAAGGTGGACAGTTTCGCGATTCGATCGCACCATGGGCTGATATAGTGGGCGGTACCATTACTCCAGTGTTCGTGAGCAAGTTCGGAGTCTGGTTCCTTCGCAGGCCAGCGGGCGCAGTCGAAAGGTTCTAAGTGTTTGCCATCGCGGGCGATGCCCTCACCCGCTCCTGGCTGGGAAATCAAGCACGAACCACTCAAACCTGTACTGCCCGTGAATGCGGGATTCCAGTGCTCCATCGGTGGAGGCAGCTTCTTGCTGCAGTTTCTCAATCAGTCAGATCTTAGTGAACCGAGTCAGATCAAAGATCAAAGTCGAGAATCCGACGTTGAAAACTCAGAAGTCCTGGGCTCCGGAGCTCTCTCCGGGCCTCACGGTGGAACAGGGATGGGCGGAAGGTTGGATCTTTCACACCGATGATCTCGTTACCGCCACACACAACGACTATGAGACAGGCATTCTGACGGTCAAGTGACGCGGACCGGGCCGCTGATAGCGAAAAAAAGGCACCCGCACTGTGTGGGGTGCTCAGGGATCATTTGAGCATGGGAAGCAACCCGAGCAGGGCCAGGCGCATGACGAGGGTCACGATCATCAGCA
>JBGSSZ010000671.1:0-15969 GCA_041736785.1 Limnoglobus sp. | reverse complement strand
CCGCCAACGGCCACCTGAACTTTTCGCGGTCGGCCGTCGCATCCGTCGAACCGACCCCGGCCCCGCGTTTGGCGATCACGACCCCGGGTCAGCAGTGCTGCGGTGCGGGCGTCGATCCGGCGGCACTCGCCGCACTGAACGCCCACAACCAGAACGTATCGACCAAACTCCAGAAGGACGGCAAGAAGCCGAACATCTGCATCATCTGGGGCGACGACATCGGCCAGTCGAACATCAGTGCCTACAGCATGGGCCTGATGGGCATCAAGACGCCGAACATCGACAGCATTGCCAAGCAGGGGATGATCTTCACCGACTACTACGGCGAGCAAAGCTGCACCGCGGGTCGTGCGTCGTTCATCACCGGACAGCACGGTTTGCGGACCGGGATGACCAAGGTCGGCATTCCAGGCGCGACTCAGGGTCTTCAGAAAGAGGACCCGACCATAGCCACCGTGCTGAAAAGCATGGGCTATGCGACGGGCCAGTTCGGCAAGAATCACCTCGGCGACCGCAATGAATTTCTGCCGACGCTCCATGGCTTCGACGAGTTTTACGGCAACCTCTACCACCTGAACGCGGAAGAGGAGCCGGAGCATGTGGACTATCCCAAAGAACCGGAATTCCGCAAGCGTTTCGGCCCGCGCGGTGTGCTCGACGCCAAAGCCACCGACAAAGACGACGACACCGTTGATCCCCGCTTCGGGAAGGTCGGCCGGCAGACCATCAAGGACACCGGCCCACTGACCAAGAAGCGGATGGAGACGATCGACGACGATATCGCCGAGCGGGCGTCTGAATTCATCGCCCGACAAGCGAAAGCCGACAAGCCCTTTTTCGTCTGGGTGAACTTCACGCACATGCATTTCCGCACCCATCCGAAGCCGGAAAGCAAGGGCCAAGCCGGTCGCTGGCTCGGCGAATATTCCGACGTGATGATCGATCACGACAAGAATGTGGGCCAGGTACTGAAGGCCCTCGAGGACGCCGGCGTGGCAGACAACACCTTCGTGATGTACAGCACCGACAATGGCCCGCACATGAACAGTTGGCCGGACGCGGCGATGACCCCGTTCCGCAGCGAGAAGAACTCCAACTGGGAGGGTGCATATCGCGTCCCCGCGATGGTGCGCTGGCCGGGGAAAATCAAACCGGGATCGGTGTCCAATGAGATCGTCTCGCACCTCGATTGGCTGCCGACGTTCGCCGCCATTGCGGGTGACGATGGCATCAAGAAGAAGCTGCTGGACGGAGCGAAGCTGGGCTCAACGGATTACAAAGTCCATCTGGATGGCTACAACCTGCTGCCGTACCTGACCGGTGCCGAGGACAAAACTCCGCGCAAGGAATTTATCTACTGCAACGACGATCAGCAGGTCACGGGTCTGCGTTACGACAACTGGAAAACGGTCTATATGGAGCAGCGGGCCAACGGGACCTTGCGGATCTGGTCTGAACCGTTCGTCAGCCTGCGCGTGCCGAAAATCTTCAATCTGCGGACCGATCCGTACGAGCGGGCGGATATCACCTCGAACACATACTACGATTGGCTGCTCGACCATGTGTTCCTGCTCTACCCCGGGCAGGCCATCATGGGGGACTTCTTGAAGACCTTTAAGGACTACCCTCCGCGGCAGAAGGCGGGAAGCTTCAATCTCGACGACGTGTATCGCAAGCTGCAGGAAGGAAGCGGCAACAAATAGCAAGCCGTCTGTCAGCGACCGCGACCGGGACTTGTCCCGGTCGCGGTCGCTGGCGGACTGATTCAGTCGTTTTCGCCGGGCCGCGAGCCGCCCATCGGGAACGTCTGCGGTCCCATGCTGCCGAGTGCAGTGCCGGTGATGTTGGCCATGGAGGTGACGTTGCCGGTGTTCAAGTTCCCGGTCACGTCGAGGAAGATCTTGTCCTGCATGATCTCTTCAATCACAATGGTCATGCGATCGCCGCCTGGCACGTGAACGAGCGGTTTGGCCCCCTGGTTCAGGGCGACGAGTCGCTTCTGAATCAGTGCGGAGAGCTTGAAGCGTCCGCCGACCTTGTTGACGATCTCCTCTTCCTTCAAATCTTCGTGCATTACAGTCTCCTTCAGTTGGCGAATAGTGGTTCGATAATTTCTGTCAGATCACGGATCGCTGTGGGCAGGTCATCGTTGACGACCACGTGGTCGAATTCGCCGACGCGGAGCAGTTCGCGCTCAGCAGTGGCGAGGCGGGTCAGAATTTTGGCCTCCGAATCGCCGCGGTATTCGAGTCGGTCGCGCAGCATGGCGGTCTTCGGCACAGTGAGGAAGATCGAGCAATGATCGTCGGGGTAAAGGGCCCGCACGTAGGCGGCACCCTGCACATCGATCACGAGGATCACACCAATCCCCTTCTCCCGATAGCCGTCGACCTCGCTTCGCGGTGTGCCATAGTAGTCAGTATGCACAAAGGCATGTTCGAGCATGGCACCGTCAGCGATCGCTTTCTGGAAGCGGTCCACGCTCCAGAAGTGGTAATCGCGATCATCGACTTCACCGGGCCGCGGCTCGCGACTGGTGGCAGTGATTCCACGTCGCAGAGGCCACTTTCCCTCCCGCAAGAGGGCATCGACGACCGTGGTCTTGCCGGAGCCGCTGGGCCCGGAGAGCACGATCAGCGGCACCGTCGCGGCCATCCTCACTCCACATTCTGCACGAGTTCGCGGATCTTCTCGAGTGTCGCTTTGATATCAACCACATACCGGCTGACCGCGGCGTCGCCAGCTTTGGAACCGAGTGTGTTCGCCTCGCGGCCCATCTCCTGCACGACGAATTCGAGCCGCCGCCCCGGGCTGTCGGAGCCGCCGTCCAGGATCTCGTCGAATGCCGCCAAGTGGCTGGTGAGCCGCGTCATCTCTTCACTCACGTCGATGCGGTCGGCGAAAATCGCCACTTCCCGCAACACATGGTCAGCCTCGATGCTCACCTTCGCGTCGGCAATCGCCGTGGTCAGTCGCTCCATCAAGCGCTTGCGGTAGTTCGCAGCAATCGCGGGCAGGTGCTCCGCGATGTGGCTCATTCGCTCCGCGATGCCTGCAGTCAACTGTCGGAGCTCAGCCACCATGGCCCGCCCTTCGACCTCGCGGGCGACATTGAGCTTCACCAGTGCCGCGGTGAGTGTCTGCTCCACCTGCGGCCATTCTTCCTCGCACACGCCACTCGCTGCGAAGCCATCCGGTGCCACGCCTGGCAGTGCCAACGCCCCGGCGATCAATGCAGACCGATCCGCCGGGCTGAGGGCTTTCAGATCGTCGGTGATCTGAGCGATGTAGCTTTTCAGCAGCCCCGTGTTCAGCCTGGTCAAGCCGGCGGGGAGGGAACGCTCCACCCGCACCTGCACGAGCAAGGTGCCGCGTTTGACGCTTCTGCGGATCACTTTCTCGAAATCCGATTCGAGCATCGGATACGGGTCGGTGCCGCGGACATTCACTTTCAGATGGCGGTTGTTGACGGAGCGTACTTCGATGCTGACGTTGCCGCCACGGGCTTCTCCGAAGCCAGTCATGCTGAACAGCATGGCACCCTACTACTTTTGTGCTGCGGGGATCTGAAACTCGCCGCGGGCATCGCGAGCATCGCGAGCAGCGACGTTCACTTCCACCATGATGAGCACGGCCCAGATCGCAGCGATCCAGAGCGTGATCCTCATGAATTGGTCACCGGCCCGTGAGCCGAAGGCGCTGGAGCCGCCGGCTCCGCCGAACGCACCGGCCAGACCGCCGCCCTTGCCGCGCTGGATCAGCACGATGAACATGAGCACCAGGCTCACGAGGAGAATCAGCACATTGAGGATAATCGAAAGCCAGGACGCACTCGCGAGCAGCACGGGGGGCTCCTTTCAATGAAACCGTCTTTCTAGCGATTCGCACGCCAATGGCTACTGAGCCGCACGTATGATCGCCAGAAACAAATCCGCCTTGAGGCTCGCTCCGCCGACCAGGGCGCCATCGACATCCGGGAGATGCAGAAGTGTGGTCGCGTTTTCTGGTTTGACAGAGCCGCCGTACTGGATTAGAAGCTTCGCGGCAGCATTCTCGCCAAAGTTCCCGGCAATTGTGCCGCGAATGAACACATGCGCCTTCTGGGCCTGCTCCGGCGTGGCCACGACGCCCGTGCCGATCGCCCACACGGGCTCATAGGCAATCACAATCTGGTTAAGATCGCTCGCGCTCAGTCCGGCAAGTCCGCTGGTCAATTGCACGGCCAGCACTGACTCCGTCTGATCGGCCTGACGCTGGCTCTGCGTTTCACCAATGCAGAAAATCACTTCGAGGCCCGCTGCGAGGGCGGCTTTCACTTTGCGATTTACCATCTCGTCGCTCTCGCCGAGGACGTGGCGTCGCTCGCTGTGGCCGAGGATCACATGCTTGCAGCCGACATCGAGGAGCATTTGCGGCGCGATTTCACCTGTGAAAGCACCTTCATTTTCGAAGTAGCAATTCTGGCTGCCGACGGTGACTGCAGAGCCACGCACGGCCTCAACCACTGTGGAAATTGCAGTGAACGGAGGACAAAGGGCTATCTTCGTTTTGTACTGTGCACAGCCCGCAACCACGGCCCTGGCCAGCTCAGCCGCAACAGCCTGCGTTGTGAACATCTTCCAGTTGCCGGCAATAAACTTTGGTCGCTGCATCGTAAGACTCCTTCCTGTCTTATCTATCAGCCGGGGAAAAACTTGGCATGGAGCGCCGGCAGAATGGAGCGATCTGGTTGTGTCATGGTCGGAATGAGCTCCATGATGGCGCGATTGCACGGGGCGTCATGCTTTCCTTCGGCGAGTCGCAGCAGGTGACCGTTGTAGTTGTCGAGCTCGGTGCGGCCCTTCTCAATGTCGCCCGCCATGGAGCAGTAGGTGCCGCGGAGGGAGCGAACGAAGAACTTGGCCATGACGCGGGCCAAGCCGGGCGTGCGGAGGATCCGCGACACCGTGCGCGGATGGAACGGTCCCACCTTGCCCAGTGGCACTCCTGCAGTGTTGAGAATCGAGTAGTTTTCCTGCAACAGTGCGAAGAACAGTTTTCGGGCCAACGGGTCAGCGAGCAGGTCGCCGTTATCGATGCCGGCTGCCGCAGCCAGCGGCGAGATCGCGGCGTTGTACATCAGCTTAGCGGCTTTGATCGGACGGATGTCATTCACATAACTCACAGTGAATCCGTCGGCGTGCTGGCGGGCCGGCCCCATGCGCGGGCCCGAGCGTGCTGCCCATCCAAAATGCAGTTTCCCCGGTCGGGTAATCCGGACTTCGCCACGATCTGGCTCACAGTGGGCGACAAAGGACGCAATACCTTCCCAAAGGATGCCGAAGGGAATATGGCAATAGCCATTCTGTATGGGTATGATGGTCGGCTGTGATATTACACAGGCGAGGGCAGACTGATTATCATAGCACTTTGTGCATAAATAGATTGTGTCATGATTCTGAGGTTTGAAGTCGTTTTCATTGATGATGTTTATATCATTGACAACTACTTGATTGACGCGGAGGCCATTGCGAAGGATGTCGCTGACCTTCCGCTCGTTGCGTTCAACGAGCGTCACGGCCAGCTTTGATCGAAGCCATCCTGCCACGACGCAGCCGATGCCGCCCGCTCCAACGACATACGTGATGGGGTCTTTCACGATTCCTTCGCGGTTGTAGAATGCACTATCGCTGAATTGTAGGAACTGCGAATGGCTCTGACGCTGGAACAGTACGCTGCCGAATACTTGCCAACCCGCGGCCTGCCCTGGCCTGCGGCCCCGGCGATGGATCCGCCCAAAGCCCGACCGAGCCTGCAGACGCTCGACGTCAAGGCCGTGCTCTGGACCGCGTACGGCACGCTGCTGGCGATCCCGCACGGCGAACTCCGCTTCGAGCACGATCAGCAGTTTGTCACTGACATCGCCTTGCGGAAAACGCTCGAAGAATTCAAAATGTGGCAGTCGATGAGCCGCAAACCGGGGAAACCGGAAGAGTATCTGCGGGAGCTTTACAACAAGGCATACACGATGATCCGGATGACCGGTAGCGGTGGCGAGAAACACCCCGAGGTCGTAGCGGAGCGAGTCTGGGATGACATCGTCAGGAAGTTGGAACAGAAAGATTACAAGTTCGACACCGGGTTGTACGGACCCATGAGTGAGTATGTGAAAAAGATCGCTTATTTCTATCACGCGAGCATTCAGGGGATTGGCGCGTACCCGAACGCCGCGGTCGCACTGCGATGTGTCATTGATCGCGGCTGCATCAATGGCCTACTCGCTGACGGGCAATGTTTTACACCGGCTCAGATCAATAAAGCCATGCTCGAACAGGATCCGGATTTCGACGTGAATGTCATCATCCCTGTCAATCTGCGCACGATCTCTGCCGAAGTGAAGGCGAAAAAACCGAGCGAGACTATCTTTCAAGCTGCACTGGCGTCACTGGCGGCACGCAGAATTCCCGCAAGTCAGACCCTGATTGTCGGATCGAGCCTGTCACGTGACATAGCGCCGGCCAAACAACATGGCATGCGGACTGCTTTATTCGCGGGCGATAAGAACGCTCTCGCGGCCACAGCCGAGCAATTAAAGGATCCCCTGCAACGCCCTGATGTGATGTTGACCGATCTCGCTCAAATATCTGATATCCTGGCTTGAGGAGTATTCATGGAAGATACAAAGCTCGATTTGACGGCGTTTGATTTCGAATCGCCCATCGCGGATATTACAGCGATCCGCAAAGTACTACCGCATCGATTTGAGATGGAGATGCTGACTGCGATTGTCAGTATCGATAAGGAATCGCATATAGTCGTCGGCTATAAGGATTGTCGTCCCGATGAGTTTTGGGTGCGGGGTCATTTTCCGCAGGTGTCCGTTTTGCCTGGTGTTCTCATGTGCGAAGCCGCAGCGCAACTCTGCTGCTATTACACGCTGACTCAGGGAATCGTCGATCCACAGTCGCTGCAGGGACTCGGCGGACTCGACGAGACAAGGTTTTATGCTCCCGTCCGCCCGGGTGAGCGATTAACACTGCTGGGCAAAGGAATCCGTGTCAATCGCCGGATGAACAAGTTTCATGTGACCGGCAGCGTCGGCGAACGCAAAGCCTTCGAAGCGGTGATCATTGGTGTTCCGCTCGGCAAGTGGGAGGATCTCGCCCGTGCGTAAGCCGCGTCGGTTGCCGATGGAGGAACTTGACCCCTATATCTGGTCGCTGCCAGCAGAATATCAGAGCGGCTGGGGGGAACGACTCCCGTCGGAAACCAAACACGAGACGATTGACTGGTCAGAACTTTTTGGCAATCCGAACCCCGTCGAAATCGAAGTCGGCTTCGGTAAGGGGCTATTTCTCGTGTCCTCCGGCGTCGCCCGACCCGATACCAATTTCTTCGGCGTCGAGATCATCCGCAAATACCAACTCTACGCTGCTACTCGTATCGCTCAGCGGAATTTGCCGAATGTCAAGACCTGCTGCGGCGACGCGAAGTTATTGCTGCGCGATTTCGTGGTGCCCGCCAGCGTTCAAGCCATCCATATCTTCTTCCCCGATCCCTGGTGGAAGGCCCGCCATAAGAAGCGCACGCTGTTCACGTCAGAGTTTACCAATCTGATCATTAAAGCCCTGTCTCCGAATGGCCTCCTGCACTTTGTCACAGATGTCGAAGACTACTATGTCATGGTCAGCGGCATTCTCCGCGAGGCACCAGAGCTCATGGAACTTGCCAAGCCAGAGGCGAGCGAACCATCACATGACATGGACTATCTCACGAACTTCGAGCGAAAGTTCCGCAAGGAAGGCCGACCCATCTATCGATCCCACCATCAGAAGTGTGGACAATGAAATACTTCAAGCGGATCGGTGCCGGACCCTGGCTGTTTATTACATATTGGCTGTTGTTCATGATCGGCGGTCGTTCTCGACTTTTGAAAGATCCTGGAACATTCTGGCATACCCGAGTCGGCGACCTAATTCTAGAACGCGGTTTCTTCCGCACGGATCCATTCACATTCACGCACACCGGCGGACATTGGATCCCTCATCAATGGCTCGGCGAGGTTGGAATGGCCGCCGCCTACTCGATCGCGGGACTCGTTACATTTCTCCTGCTTTCCGCGTCGATGCTGGCCGGTCTATTCACATGGTTGAGTTTGCGTCTCATGCGAACGGGCCTGCATGTCAGTGTGGCATTTGTGATCACATGCGTGGCGATTGCCGCCACAGCGACACATCTTCATGTAAGACCAATTCTTTTCACGATCTTCGTCATCGCGATCACCGCTGGCCTGCTGTCAGACTATGAGGATCGTCGCATTAGTGTCCATCGACTATATTGGCTCGTCCCGCTCTTTCTGATTTGGACTAACATTCATGGCGGGATGCTCGGCGGCCTCGGATCACTCGGACTGGTGGTCGCGGGTTGGATCGGCTGGCGGATTCTCTCATGGCCGTCTCCAATCCACAGCATGCATGCTGCTTATCTGCTTATCCTACTAGTGATCCTGTGTACAGCGACCATGATCTTCACACCATACGGAATAGATATTCCGCAAACCTGGTTCAGGATCATGCAAGGTTCACGGATCGCGGAGTATATCGAGGAGCATCAACCACTTGACCCACAGCAAGCAACGACTTGGGGTGCCTTGCTTTTGGTCGGATTGTATCTGTTCATGCTCATCGGGACGTTTCACCGACGTCCACACGTCACCTGGCTGCTTCCCCTATTCTGGATGCTGCAGATGTTTTTGAGAATTCGCCACGCTCCGCTCTTTGCCATGACGGCGACGATTGCTATCGCCTCGATGTGGCCTCAGACGATCTGGGCGAAGCGACTTTTGAAACGCCCGGACCTCTACGATCCGCAAAAGGTACCCACGCAAACCACATGGGGTTGGTTGCTGCCGGCGATCCTCATTTCAGTCACACTGACTCTGCAAGTTGCCAGGATTCCAGCACCGGTGATCGGGTCCGGTTGGGCGCAACCCGACCCAACGGTCTGGCCGACGGCCCTGTTGCCATTACTCATGGAACACGAGCCAAGCGGGAGTGAATCCGCGAAGCTGTTTAATGCATTGCCCCTCGGTGGCTGGGTCAGTTTTCAGACTCCAGGGTATCAGACTTTCATCGACGATCGCATCGAACTGTACAGCGATGATTTTCTCGACGACTATATTCTCTCCAGTACGAGTGATCCCAGTAGTGCCATGGCCCGCTGGCAGAAACAATATGGGCGCTTTCAATTCGCGCTGGTCAAGCCCGACACATACTTCAACAATTACTTTTCCACTCATACTGATTGGATCGCCGTCGGCCAATGTGATGCGGCGTGTTTTTATCGTCGGAGAAGTGAGTGAGACGTTGTCGACTGTCGTTTTGATCACTCACTTCAGTCATGGCATTGTATAATTTGGAGTCGCAGCCATGCAGACGTGTCTTGACACAAGTTGCTGTATCACTGGCGGCGGGCCAGCGGGGATGATGCTCGGACTGCTACTCGCGCGGGCCGGGGTGCCGGTGGTCGTACTCGAGAAGCACGGCGATTTCCTCCGTGATTTCCGCGGCGATACCATCCACCCTTCCACTCTCGAAGTCATCCACGAACTCGGCCAACTCGACGAGTTTCTGCTGCGACCGCATCAGGAGGCGCGCACGCTCGGGGGTTTCATCGAGGACGCCGAGGTGACCATTGCGGACTTCACACATTTGCCGACGCACTGCAAGTTTCTCGCGCTGATGCCACAGTGGGACTTTCTCGATTTTCTCGCACAGCACGCGAGGCAATATCCGCACTTTCAACTCGTAATGAATGCCGATGTCGAGAGTCTGATTGCAGATCGTGGCCGTATTGTGGGTGTGCATGCGAAGACGCCGGCGGGCTTGCTGGAAGTCCATGCGAAACTCGTCGTCGGAGCGGATGGCCGCGGCTCGACTGTACGGCAGCAGGCAGGGCTGACAGTTTGCGATCGTGGTGCGCCGATGGACGTGCTCTGGATGCGGATCACCCGCCGCGATTCCGATCCCCAGATGCTGCAGGGCCGTTTCGACCGCGGCCGCATCCTGGTGATGCTCTACCGCGGCGAGTTCTGGCAGATCGGTTTCGTTATTCCCAAGGGCGGCATCCAGGCGATCCGCGAACGAGGGTTGGACGCGTTCCGCTCCGAGGTCGCCGCGGTGGCTCCATTGCTGGCGGACCGCGTACACGAGTTGGCGTCGTAGGACGATGTCAAGCTGCTCATGGTGAAAGTGGATCGACTCGAACGCTGGTGGCGGCCCGGGTTGCTCTGCATCGGTGACGCGGCTCATGCGATGTCCCCGGTCGGTGGTGTCGGCATCAACCTCGCCATTCAGGATGCCGTCGCCGCGGCGAACCTTCTGGCCGCACCGCTCCTGCGCGGGCATGTCACGAACGGTGATCTGCATCGAGTGCAACGACGGCGCAGTCTGCCCACCGTAGTCACGCAATGGCTGCAGGTCTTCGCACAGAACCGAATCTTCGGCCGCGTGCTGGCCAGCCCGGAACCGTTCCACATCCCGCGACTCGTGCGGCTCATGCAGCGATTTCCCAGACTCCAGCGTCTCCCCGCCCGACTGATCGGCGTCGGCATCCGCCCCGAACATATCCGCACAGCGGTGGATAGTACGCCGTTGTGACGAAGCCACAACTAAATAAGACATGGCTTGTCAAAAGGAACGATGAAATGGTCAACATCGGAATCGTCGGAATTGGATTTATGGGCCGGATTCACTTTCTAGCCAGTCAGCGGCTCACTGGCGCGAAAGTCGTGGCGATATGCAGTCGCGACGAAGCCAAACGCAAGGGCGATTGGACCGCGACGCGGGGTAACTTCGGACCGGAACCGGGGCACATCGATCTCAGTGGCGTAACGGTGTACGCTGACTTCGACTCCATGCTGGCCGATCCCGGGATCGATCTCATCGACATCTGCACCGTGACCGATCAGCACGCCACACTGGCAATGCAGGCCCTGAAGGCCGGCAAGCATGTGATAGTCGAGAAGGCCATCGCCCTCAGCGTGGAAGCAGCCGATGCGATGATCGCGGCCGCGAGTGCAGCAAACAAGCAACTCATGGTGGCTCACGTGTTGCCGTTCTTTCCGGAGTTCGCCTACGCACAGGCAGCAGTGCGGAACGGTGCTGATGGCAGACTGCTGGGTGCGCACTTAAATCGCGTGATCGCCAAGCCCGACTGGTCGGCAGCGATGGCGGACGCCGGCAAGACCGGCGGGCCAGCGGTCGATCTGCACATCCACGACACGCATTTCATCAGCCTGATCGCCGGCGTGCCGCGGCAGGTCTTTTCGACCGGCGTGATCGATGGCGACGCGGTCACCTATCTGAGTACGCAATATCTCTACGGTCCAGGCGGGCCGAGCATCACCTGCACCAGCGGAGCAGTGGCCATGCCGGGGCGACCATTTGTGCACGGCTTCGAACTCTTCCTCGAGCGTGCGACGCTGTCATACAGTTCCGCGGGATTGCCGCTGACGCGGTTCAACTCCAACGGCACGAGCGAAGTGGTCAAACTCGCGGGTGGCGACGACCCATTGGCAGCGTTCGCACTGGAACTGCAGGCTGCGGTGGACGGGCTGCAGCAGGGCTCACCGCTTCTGAGCAGCACGCTCGCCCGCGATGCCCTCGCACTGTGCCATCGCGAAATCGAATCTGTGAAGCTGGGTAAAGCGGTTGCAGTCTAGCTTTCCCAGTTTACCCAACCGGTACGACGCGATCTGCAGGTGTATTCGTTTGCAGTGGCAATCTGGAAGGGTTGCCGCAGTTGTGCGGGTTCTGCCGATCTGACCGGCATCGGACGCCGGAGCCGGATCATGCGTGGATTTGTGTTGTTCGCAATTTTTGTTTCCAGTGTTGGCTGCGTGACGCCGTGCAGCAAGGCGAACCTGGATTCGCTGATCCCTGAAGGACCGACCGAGGGGACCACGCTGGCCGAGCGGAGCCGCGTGCATGTGTTCATCCTGAATGGCAGCGACCCGTGGGCGACAGACGGACTGACCGCGCTGCGTCAGACGCTCCATGAGAGCGGCTTCGCCAAAGTGAACACTGGCGGGCTGTTCTACGCGCCATACTTTGAAGCTCACATTCGCCAGATCCACCGGCAAGACCCGGAAGCTCGTTTCGTGCTGCTCGGCTATGGCTTTGGCGTCGGCAGTGCCGATGGGCTGGCACACAAACTCCACGACGAAGGCATCGAGATCCACACGGTGATCGCCATGGCACCGCGAGCCCTGCCGGGGTTCGAGAGTGTGCCCGACCCCGCGGTGAACCGCGTGGTGATCCGCGGCAAAGCGACGGCGTCTCCTCTGCAACTCACCAGTGAGCGGACCTTCACCGTGGATGACGCGACCACGATCGCCGGCGATTCCTCAGCCAATGCCCTGGTGGCGAGCCTGGTCTCCGATGTCCTGTTGGCGATGCCGGCGGGCGAGACGACGCAGATGACTGCAATGGCGATGATCGACGATCCTGCTCCACTGCCCCGGCAGACCGCGGTGGTGCAGGCACCGCCGACTCCCAAAAAAGTGAAAGGGACGCTGACTGGTCGCGAGTCGAAGTGAAGTCAGATCACTTCGTGCAGAGCTTCGCCGTCGCAGAGGTGCTGCGGGCGACCGGTGGGATCGATGATGGTCGTGGTTTGGGGGTTCAGGCCGAGAGTGTGGTAGAGCGTGGCGAACATGTCACCAAAGGTGACGGGCCGGTCCTGAGCGTGCTCGCCCAAGCGGTTCGTGCTTCCGACAATCTGGCCGCCTTTCAAGCCGCCGCCGGCGAGGAGTGCACAACTCACCTGAGGCCAGTGATCGCGACCGGCGTCCTTGTTGATGCGAGGTGTGCGGCCAAATTCGCCCCAGACCACGACTGTAGTGCTGTCGAACATGTCGTGCCGCTGAAGATCCCAGAGCAGAGCAGTGAGACACTGATCGAGCTTGCCGCCGTGGTCGCGGACGAGGTCAAAATTCTTGCTGTGGCTGTCCCAGCGACCGTAGCTGAGTGAGACAACACGGGCACCGGCCTGCACCAGTCGCCGGGCGACGAGCAGGTGTTCGTTGACCGTGGGGGCACCGTCGTACTGAAACTTGTAGGGCTTGCCATCACCGTAGCGGGCTCGGATTTTCGCGTCTTCGCGCTCGAGGTCGAGTGCTTCGAGCAGTTTGCTGGAGGTGAGGACGCCGAGGGCACGTTCGGTGTGGGCATCGACGCCGGCGAGCATGCCGCTGCTATCCCACTCGCGGTGAAGCGTGTCGAATTTCTCGCGGAGCTTGATGCGTTCGCCGAGTTGAGTCTTGTTGGCTGCGTTGATTTTCATGTTGGCCATGTCGGGGCCGGTGGGCCGGAACGGCGCGAAGCTGCTGCCGAGGAAACCGGTCTGCCCGGCGTCACTCCATTCTTTGTGCTGAGTGTTTTCGGCGAGCCCGATGAACGGCGGCACGCTGGGGTCGGGGCTGCCAAGGATCTTGCTGGCGGCAGCGCCGATGCTGGGTCGACCGCCGAGGGCGGAAAGCGACTCGCGGCGAAAACCCGTCGTGGCTTGATAGGCGTCGTGGCCGCCGCTCGCACCCACGATCGAGCGGACGATGCTGACTTTGTCCATCATCTTGGCGAGCTTCGGAAAGACTTCGCAGATCTCGATGCCGGGGACATTGGTTTTGATCGCCTTCATCTCGCCGCGGATTTCCGTAGGAGCATTGGGTTTGAGATCAAAGAGATCCTGGTGCGGTGGGCCGCCGCCGAGAAAAATGTTGATGATTGCCTTGTGCTTGGCCAGCGACGCCGTCGGGCTGGCTGCTTCGGCGCGGTGGAGGTCGGCGAGGGTGAAGAGTGTGCTGCCAAACGCCAGCGAGCCGGCTTTGACAAAACTGCGGCGACTGATGCCGTCGCAATACCGCGTGGCGGGACCAAGCAGATTCAGCATCGCAAATCCCCTGGGAGCAGTGGGGTCAACGTTCGGGCCGGGAATGGCCCATTGGCAGGAAAGACAAGCACAAGGATACTCCGCCGCTGCCAGTGTTGCAAGCAAAGTTTGACATTCTCAGCTTCGTTTTCAGGATCGCCTCCGAGGATGCCGATATTTATGAGACTGTGACGGGAGCCGATGTGCGCATACTCAGCGAAGCCGTTCGCGACCGTCTTGCTTCCGGGCAGGGTCTGCGTCTGAATTTGGGGAGTGGCGAGCGCCGCCGCCCTGACTATCACAACGTCGATTGCACACTTGCGACCCGGCCCGACATCCTCGCGGACCTGAACGAACCCCTCAGCGAGCTGCCCGATGGCAGCGTCGAGTCGGTCTACGCCCGGCACACGCTCGAGCACATCGAGAATCTCATGGGCCTGCTCGGCGAGCTGCATCGCGTCTGCCGCGACGATGCCACGATCGAAATCATTGTGCCGCATTTCTCGAATCCTTACGGCTACTCCGACCCGACACACGTCCGCTTCTTCGGGCTCTACACGTTCTTCTATTTCGCGAGTGATGCCGACCAGCCACGGCGGAAAGTGCCGAGCTTCTATTCGCCGATCCGCTTCCGCGTCGAAGCCGTGCGCTTCTCGCTGCTGAAGCAGTCGATCCTCGAAAAGTGTGCCAAGGCGGTGCTGGAGCCGCTGATCAACCACGGCGTGGGCGGGCTCGACTGGTACGAGCGCCGCATGTGCCGGCTCTTCCCGGTCGGCGATGTGCGCTACCTGCTGAAGCCCGCAAAAGCCATGGCCGCGCGGCAAGCAGCGTGATGGACGACCTCAACACACATCTGGCCCGCTTGCGGACGATCTGGGCACTCGAGCGCACTCAACTCGCCTGGGTGCGGACCGCTTTTGCGGTAATGCTGGCTGGGCTGTCGCTGGATAAAGCCGCCCACGCCCTCCACGAATTGAAGCTGCTGCGAAATGGTGCGTGGGTCGATGGCAGCTATCTGCTGGCTGTGGTGGGTGCTTCTGCGTCTGCACTCCTGCTGGCACTGGCGACCTGGATGCATTTGAAGCGACTCGACGACCTCGATCCCGATGCAATAATTCCTCGGTGGCACTCGCCGGTCGTGATGATGTCGATGCTCGTGGTGCTGCTCGGCGCGATCATTTCCTTCCTGCTCATCATTTGGGGCTAGCCGGGCAAGGCGGCACGAAGTGTCGCGGCAGCCTGGCGCGGTTCGTCGGCCGCTGCAATCGCCGCTCCCACGGCCACGCGAGTCGCACCTGCACCCACAGCCTCATCAATGGTCTTGGCATTGATGCCGCCGAGCGCGAACATCGGCAGACTCGTCGCCTGCATCGCGGCTTCAATGAACGCCACACCGGCCAGCGAGTCGAAAGCCTTGGTCGTGCTTGGAAACGTCGGCCCGATGCCCAAGTAGTCCGCTCCGTCGATGACGGCCTGCCGCACTTGGGCAATCGTGTGCGTACTGACACCGACGAGTGGTGTTGGGCCCAGCATCCGCCGGGCTTCCTGAACGCTGAGATCGTCCTGTCCCAGATGCACTCCGTCGGCATCCGCGAGGTGGGCAATGTCCACGCGATCGTTCACGATGAACAGCACGTTCGATGCACGCGTCCACGCCCGCAGTTCTTTAGCCCGAGCCAGCAACTCGCGATCGCCCAAATGCTTCTCGCGAAGCTGGAACACATCGGTACCGCCCGCTGCGGCCTCGGCGATGGTCCAGTCGAGACTGGCCGTGCAGGCTTCACCGCTGAGCAGGACATAGAGCTTCGCCTCCGCGATTCGCTCCCGCAGCGGGGACCCGCCGAGCAAAGCCCGCTCGAGGGTGTAGGCCTCGTAGCGGATCGCCTCGGCGTCGCGAGCCACGGAGTGCCGCAAGATTTTGCCGTACTCCTCGACGCTGCGCAGCGATTCCTGGAGCCGCTTGCAGTTCACCGTCGCCACGTGCAGGGGACTGCCGCGGTGATATTCCCCGCTGCCGATGATCGCGGAACCGACGTCGTGCGTGGTGTCGCGCGCGGCCAG
>JBGSSZ010000364.1:0-8623 GCA_041736785.1 Limnoglobus sp. | reverse complement strand
CCCGTCTCGCCGGTCCACGCGCAGAACCCCGCCTGAAGCTCCACGCGGACATCTTCAATGACAGCCAGATTCTGTACGGCAAGGTCGCGCAGCATGCCGTCACTATTCTATATCTCATGAAAACAAACAAGCTCCGTTGGGGTATCCTCGGTGTCGCCCATATCAACGACCGCCTCATGCCGGCGTTCAAAGCGTCCCAGACCGTCGATCTGAAAGGCATCGCCAGCCGCACGCTGGCGAAGGCTCAAGCGGCTGCGAAGAAAGACGGCATCCCGCTGGCGTTCGGCTCGTACGACGAACTACTGGCGAGCCCGGAGATCGACGCGGTCTACGTACCGCTGCCGAATCCGATGCACGACGAGTGGAGCCGCAAAGCCGCCGACGCCGGCAAGCACATCCTCTGCGAGAAGCCCCTGACTGTGCACGCGGACGAAGCGGAGCCACTCGTCGCCTACTGCGCTGCGAGGAACGTCCGGCTGATGGACGGATTTATGTGGCCGCACCATCCGCGGACCAAAAAGCTCCGCGAGTTCCTCGACAGCGGAGCCATCGGCAGCGTGACCAAAGTGAATGCCGCGTTCACCTTCAACCTGGATGGACTGCCAACTGACAACATTCGCATGCAGCCCGGCGGTGGCGGACTGCTCGACGTGGGCTGCTATTGCGTCTACGCGATCCGCTGGTGGATGCAGGCCGAGCCGGTGAGCGTGTTCGCCAAAGCCACATACGTGAACGATGTCGATGTCAGCATGAGCGGTCTGCTCACCTTCGCCGACGGCCGCAGTGCGAATTTCGACGCCGGTTTCACACATCCGCTACGCACCTGGGTCGAGATCATCGGCAGCAAGGGCGTCGTGCGTGTGCCAAACCAGTGGATCCCCGACGACTTCGCCTGCTTCAAGGTGGTTCGCCCCGCGGACGGTTTCGAATCGAAGGATGAGACCATCGGCACGCCTGGGCACAACCAGATGGTGCACATGCTCGACAACTTCGCCGCGGCAGTGGCCGAGCAGCGGGACTGTGTTCCGCACCCGATGGAAGCCGTGAAGAGCCTCCGCGTGATGGACGCCCTCGCCAAATCCGCCCGCAGCGGCAAGGAAGAACGCGTCTAAGCGATCAGCAGTGCGATAGGCCCCGGCAGCAGGGTGATCACCGCGTCGGCGGAGAGCCGAGCCGAGAACCACGCAGGCGAGCGCATCAGCAGCAGCGAAATCGCCGCGAGCGTGGTCGCTGTCACCGTAAGGCCGAGTGCGTTGGCATCAACTGCAATGACTGTCCCTGCGAATGCCGCCACCGCGGAGGCGAGCGTTGCTGCGGTTGTGCCATAGCAAACCGTGATCGACCGCACACGCTCGCGTTTGTCATCCTTCATCGAGGCAAGGTCACAGAGCGTGGTATTGGCGAACATGATACAGGCGACCGCGGCCGCCGCCGCGGCGAACTCCCCATTCCATGCCGGGGCTGTCACTCCCGGCAGAATCACCACGGAAAGCGTCCACGCGGTGGTGGCGAGCACATTCTTCGGCACGACGCGTTTGAGCGGCACATAGCTCATCGACAGGAGTGCGAGGCCTGTGCAGACGGCGACGCGCCAGAGTTCGAACCAGGCCAGCACGAACGCCGCAAGTGCCGTGATGGCGAACGCGATGATCAGGAACCGCCGCAGTGCAGGCCCATCCCCGATGGGGCGATCGAGGATGCGGTCGAAGGCATACGCTGCGCTGGTACTTGCTGCCAGCAGCATGAGCCCGATCGCCGAGACCGCATCGCCGCGGACCGCAACCGCCAGCGACACCGCAGCCGCCGGCGGCCAAAGCAGCGTCAACAATATCGCGCTTGCGAACTCCCGACTCATCCTTGAAGCCTATCGCTTCACACGTCATACTGTGAGTGTCATTCCGAGGCCGATCATGGTCGCACTGCTGGCTCTCCTCCCCTTCACTGCCTCCGCACCGCCCTTCGAGCTCAAAGACGGCGACCGCGTCGTCTGGATCGGCAGTGCCATCGCCGAACGCGAGCAGAAGTACGGCTACTGGGAAACCGCCCTGCTCTGCCAGTGGCCTGATCTCAAAATCACCTTTCGCAACCTCGGCTGGAGCGGCGACACTGTCGAAGGCATCGCCCGTGCCAGCTTCGACCCGCCGGCGAAGGGCTATGAGCGATTGATCAAAGCCGTGAAGGACGAGAAACCGACGGTGATCTTCGTGAGCTATGGCAGTGTTGAAGCACTGGAAAAGAACGCCGATCCGGTGAAGTTCGAGAAGCAGCTTGAGAAATTGCTGGAGGATCTGAGCCCGACCAAAGCCCGCGTTGTGCTCTTCTCGCCGACGCCGTCGGAGCCCGATTCGTTGACTGGACCGCATGGAGGCACCGGGCAACCGCGGGAAGAAGTCACGCAGGCGTTCAGCGTAAAATTTCATACCCAGGCTGTCGGGGCAGTCGCGGAGCGGGGCGGCCATCGCTTTGCGGACCTCCACACACAACTGATGAAGAATGCAAAGTTGAACGGCTACACATTTACAGACAATGGCTTGCATTACAGCGAAGCCGGCTATGAAGGGACGATCCCCGATTTCCTCACCTCGCTCGGCATCAGTTGGGCCGGCGAGGAGCCAAAGCGGTTCGACGCCGTCCGCAAAGCTGTGCTGAAGAAAAACGAACTCTACTTCCACAAATACCGGCCGCAGAACGAAACCTACCTCTTCGGCTTCCGCAAACACGAGCAGGGCAAGAACGCGGCAGAAGTGAAAGAACTCGAGAAAATGATTGAAGCCGCAGATCGGGACATTCAAAAACAACTCTCGCAAAGCCGCTGAGTCGCAAAGGAAATCGAAACTCATGAACACTGCATTTTCTTCTTCGCGCATTTGCGGCTTGGCGAGAGTTTGCCTGGCCTTGCTCACTCTCACGATCCCGGCAAAAGCTCAGCGCGATGCGAAGATTCCCGATCCGGATCCTGAGATCGAGCGAAAATCGTTCATCGTCGCACCGGGCTTCGAGGTCAACCTTTTCGCTGCCGATCCGATGCTCGCCAAGCCGATCCAGATGAACTGGGACGCACGCGGGCGGCTCTGGCTCGCCACCAGCGAAACCTATCCCCAGATCAAGCCCGGCCAGACTCCCAACGACAAAATCATCATCCTCGAAGACACCAATAACGACGGCGTGGCCGACAAGACAGAAGTCTTTGCCGATGGTTTGCTGATCCCCACAGCCGTGCTTCCCGGCGACGGCGGCGCTTATGTCGCCAACAGCACCGAAATCATCCACCTCTCGCAATCGAAGCCCGGCATCAAGGCGGATAAAAAACGCGTCGTGCTCAGCGGCTTCGGCACCGAAGACACCCACCACCTCATTCACACCTTCCGCTGGGGCCCGGATGGGGCCATGTATTTCAATCAGTCGGTGTATATCCACAGTCATGTCGAAACGCCGCACGGCACGAAGAGATTGAACGGCGGCGGTATCTGGCGCTACGAACCGCGCACCCAAAAACTCGAAGTCTTCGCCCGCGGTTTCTGGAATCCGTGGGGCCTGCAGTTCGACAAATACGGCCAGATGTTCGCCACCGATGGTGCCAATGGTGAGGGC
Source organism: Limnoglobus sp. (assembly GCA_041736785.1). Classification (GTDB taxonomy): domain Bacteria; phylum Planctomycetota; class Planctomycetia; order Gemmatales; family Gemmataceae; genus JBGSSZ01. The sequence goes on along the minus strand of JBGSSZ010000364.1, from coordinate 5,032 downwards.
ATTGTGCATGTGATTCCCGGTGCGAGTTACCCCACCGGCGGCAATCAGGCCCCGCGCGTGCTCCACGGCATGAACCCCGGCAGCCCCAAATTCTGCGGCCTCGAAATCGTGTCCGGTCGCCACTTCCCCGACGACTGGCAGGGTGACTGCATCACCAATGATTTCCGCGGCCACCGTGTCTGCCGCTTCAAACTCCGCGACGCTGGCAGCACCTTCGAAAGCCGCGAGATGACGGAGGTCATCAAGAGCAACCACCCCGCGTTCCGGCCCATCGACGTGAGCATCGGTCCGGACGGAGCCTTATACATTGCGGACTGGTACAACCCGATCATTCAACATGGCGAAGTCGACTTCCGCGACCCGCGTCGCGACAAGACGCACGGAAGAATCTGGCGCGTGACCGCCAAAGGGCGGCCGCTGGTGGAACGGCCAAAGCTGGCTAATGCCACTTTCGAACAACTCATCGAGGCGTCAAAAGCACCGGAGGCGTGGACGCGATCCATGGTTCGCCGCCAATTTGCAGAATCGAGTTCCGAGAATGTCGCTTACAGGCTCTTTAAATTGACACCCGCCCAGGACGATCATTCGCTGCTGGAATACTTTCTGATCAATGCCAATGCAGGCGTTAGCCATGCTCCCATGATGGCCGCCTTGTTCGAAATGAAAGATGAGAGATACCGGGCAACGATTCCGCAATTGTTGACGAATTTGATGCGAACGGAGAAGTCCCTCCAGCGTGACTTAGTCGAGGAGGATTTGTTGCAGAAATTGTTGACGGATGCGTCACCACGATTCCGACTCGGCATGCTCAGAGCCTTGACGGTCGATCCATCTGCGGCCACTGCCGCTGCCGCGTTGAAGGTGTTGGACAAGCCCACCGACCCGACTTTGGAATACGCCCTCTGGCTGACGCTGCGCGAGTTGCAGAATCACTGGATCCCCGCGTTCAAAGAAGGCAAATTCGACTACGGCAACGACATTAAGAAGCTCTCCTTCGCGCTGGAGGCGGTGCAGTCGCCGGAGACGATTCCCGCGCTTTCGCAGTTGATCGCGAAGAATGCGAACACACCGCACAGACCGGCGTTGCAACTGCTGATGGCGAAGATGGGGGGATCGGAAGAACTTGCAGAAATGATTGAGGGGATCGATCGGGATCCGATCACCGAGCGATTGGCATTGATGACCGCGATCGAACAATCGATCGCGAGCCGTAGGCTCCCGAAACCGAAAACAGCTGTCGATGTCCGATTACGCGTTCAAGCTCTTCTGAAACCGAGCAACGAATCCCAGGAGGCCATTGATCGTTTGCTTGTGAAAATCGCCGGCCACTGGAAATTGACCGGGCTTCGGCCGGACTTGGAACAACTTGCCGTTGCCACGTCGGGTGCCAACCGGGAAGTCGCAGTTTCCGCATTGGCCGAATTCGGCGACGCGGAGTCGAAGGTCAAACTCACGGAATGGGCCACACAAGCCCAGGAGCCCATTCTCCGAATTCTGGCGATCAAAGCCTTGGCGTCGATCGATCTGTCACGCGCCGCGAAGCTGACAACCTCGCTTTTTGTTGAAGGGGGTTCCGAGGAAAGTGCAGCACTCCTGATCAATGAGTTCGTCAATCGTAAAAACGGTGCCGCAATCCTTGCGAAAGCTCTCGAAAGCAAAACCATCCGCTCTGATCTGGCCAAGGTTGGCCTGCGAGCGGTTCGCAATTCGCCGAATCCATCGCCCGCCTTGACCGAAGCCCTCACCAAAGCCGGCAGCCTCGGTGCGGCAAAGAAGGAACCGACCGCTGCAGAAATCAAAGCCCTTGCCGTGGACGCACTCAAGCTCGGCGACGCCGCTCGCGGGGAACTCGTTTACCGCCGCAAGGAAATCCAGTGCATGGCCTGTCACGCGATCAACGGAGCCGGCGGGCAGGTGGGGCCCGACCTGACCAGCATCGGGGCCAGTGCTCAGACCGACTACCTCGTCGATTCGCTGCTGCTGCCGAACAAGGCGATCAAGGAGGGATATCACACCGTCGATGTGACGACGGCGGCGGGCCGCATCCATTCGGGTGTGAAGGTCCGCGAAGCGGGTGGCGAACTGGTGCTCCGCGACAAGGACGACAAGGAGATCACGCTGAAACTCGACGACATCGAGACCCGCCGTGCGGGCCGCACGCTGATGCCCGATGGCACGGTGGAGTCGCTGACGCGGGCGGAACTGCTCGATCTCGTGCGTTTTCTCGGCGAGCTTGGCAAAGTGGGAGCCTACGAGCCCGGCAAAGCTCCGCTGGTGCGGACGTGGCGGATGGCGGAGGCAACGCCGGAGAACATGAATCTCTTCCGCCGCGAGCGTGTGGGCGTGGCTGCGGAGAAACCGGCTGCGGTGACATGGAGCGCGGCGTACTCACGCGTGAATGGCGAGCTTCCACTCGCCGACGTGGCGACCGTGACGACGTTCAAGGGCGTAGCACCTCAGAGTGTGATGCAGTTCAAAATTGCGGTCAGCAGTGCGGGCGACTTGAAGCTCGCTGTGAATTCGCCTGACGGCCTCGCAGCGTACATCGACGGCACGGCCGTGGCACTCGACAAGCCGATCCCCGTGACGGTGGGCGATAAAGTGGTGACGCTGATCGTGAATCGCGAAAAGCGGCAGACTGCACTGCGGATGACGCTGGATGACAGCGGCACCGCACGAGCGCGGATTGTCGGTGGGAAGTAGCCCGCAGCGCAAGCAAGAACAATTGCCTTGCTTGCGCTGCGGACTGGTGAAAGCTCACATCGCCATGTAGACGGTTTTCACTTCGGTGTAGTGATCGAGGGCGTACTGCCCCAACTCGCGGCCGATGCCGCTCTGCTTGAAGCCGCCGAACGGAGCGCGGATATCAAAGACATCGTAGCAATTCACCCAGACGGTGCCGGCTTTGAGTGAGTTGCTCATCCGGATCGCTTTCTGGAGGTCTCTGGTCCAGACCGCAGCAGCAAGGCCGTAGAACGTCTTGTTGCCTCGCTCGATCACCTCATCCACATCTTTAAATTTCAGGATGCTCATCACCGGCCCGAAGATTTCCTCGCGTGCGATCTTCATGTCGTCCTTCACGTCGGTGAAGACAGTCGGCTCGACGAAGTAGCCTTTGTCGCCCGATCGCTTGCCGCCGGCGAGGAGCTTGGCGCCGTCTTTGTTGCCGCTGTCGATGTAGCCGAGGATGCGGTCCATCTGCTCCTGGCTGACCTGCGGGCCCTGCTCGGTGTCGGGGTGGAAGGGATCGCCGAGCTTGCGGGCTTTGGCTTTCTCAGCAATCTTGTGAACGAATTCGTCGTAGCATTTTTCCTGCACGAAGAGCCGGCTGCCGGCAACGCAGCACTGGCCCTGATTGAAGAAGAGGCCGAAATACGCCCCCTGCACCGCGGCGTCCATGTCGGCGTCGGCAAAGACCACATTCGGGCTCTTACCACCAAGCTCGAGGCTCACGCGCTTGAGATTGCTCTGTGCAGCGGCAGTCATGATCAGCTTGCCCGTGCCCGTCTCGCCAGTGAAGGCGATCTTGTCAACATCCATGTGACCGGAGAGCGCAGCCCCGGCAGTCGGGCCGTAGCCCGGCACGACATTCACCACGCCATCGGGGAAGCTGACTTCCTGGCAGAGTTCGGCGGTGCGGATGGCGGTCAGAGGCGTCTGCTCGGCAGGCTTGAGCACGATCGTGTTCCCGCAGGCCAGAGCCGGCCCCCACTTCCACGCCTGCATGAGCAGAGGAAAGTTCCAGGGGATGATCTGGCCGACCACGCCGACGGGCTCGTGGCGTGTGTAGCAAAAATAGTTGCCGTCAACGGGCAGCGTGCGGCCGCTGATCTTGTCCGCCCAGCCGGCGTAGTAACGGTAGCAGGCGATGGTGAGCGGCAGGTCGGCGGCACTGCTCTCGCCGATGGGCTTGCCATTGTCGAGCGATTCGAGCGAGGCGAGTTCGACGGCATTTTTCTCGATGGCGTCGGCGAGCTTGTTCATCAGTCGGCCGCGTTCACTGGGGTTCATCTTGCTCCACGGCCCCTCGAACGCCGTGCGAGCCGCCTTGACCGCCAGATCGATGTCGGCTTTGTCCCCTTCCGCGACCAGGCAGATGGTGTCACCATTGGTGGGATTCAGCGTGGCAAACGTCTTGCCCGATTGCGACTCGACCCACTTGCCGCCGATGAGCATTTTCTGGTTCGCAACCTTGGGCGCGACATGTTTCCTGCGATTGTCGGACATGACTGACTCCGGAAGAGGGTTGGTGGCATTGTCCGCGTGTTCGCCCCAGCGTCAAGCGACTGTTTCGCAACCGCGCTCCGGACACACGCGCCGATGAGCCGTAGGTTGATGCAGTGCCTTCCTCACGCGATGCATCGGTCCTGCTCTTTCTTCCGCACCTGGATGTCAGCGGCGGGCTTGGCGTGCAGTGTCGCATCCTGCTGACGGCACTCGCACAAGTCGAGTCTCCGCTGCGGTTTCATGTCGTCTCACTGGCGAATCCCCGCACTGTCTTCCCCGCGAGCGGCGAAGAAATCTTTCCGCGCGAGAGCGTCGACTCCGCACGCTTCACGTTCGACACGGTGCCCATGCCGGACGGGATGAGCCTCGCGGACAAGCTCGATCCGCTGCTGCAGGATCCACTCGCTGCGATGAAGCCCGATCTGCTCTACTGCTCGTATTACACGGGCGTCGAGCATCCGCCCTGCCCGCAGGTCGTGACCTTCCACGATGCAGGGTTCCTGGAGAATCCCGCGGGGTTCGGCGCGACAGCCGCACTGCGACGGCAGACGATGGACGCGATTCGCGATTCGATCGCGATGGTCCATTGCATCTCCGCCGATGCCCGCGACCGCATCTGCCGCACGCTGCCGTGGGACGCGGCGAAGACGAAGGTGATCTGGCATGCCCTGCCCGACTCGCCCGAAATTATGGAGGCCGCAAACCGCTGCGACGTGGGGAGCGTCCGGCTGGCGACGCAGTCGCTCGCGGAGTTCGTGCCCTATTTCTTTTTGCCAGTGGGTGCCGCAACTGGGTTCAATCGCCA
>JBGSSZ010000643.1:0-3169 GCA_041736785.1 Limnoglobus sp. | reverse complement strand
CCGCCAAGACCGAACTGCCCGTGCTCGGCGTGCCCGTGGAATCCGCGGTCCTCCGCGGCATCGACTCTCTGCTCTCGATCGTGCAGATGCCCGCCGGTGTGCCGGTCGCCACCTTCGCGATCGGCAAAGCCGGTGCAAAGAATGCGGCTCTCTTCGCCGCGAGCATCCTTGCGTCTCACGATGCCACGCTCGCTGCCAAGCTGAAGTCCTACCGTGCCCAGCAGACGCAGAACGTGCTCGATCACCCCGATCCGCGGAGTGCGTTGTGAGGCTCGGCATCCTCGGTGGCGGGCAACTCGGCCGCATGCTCGCCCTCGCCGCCGCCCCGCTTGGCGTCAAGTGCACAGTCCTCGACCCATCCGATGATCCCTGTGCCGCTCAGGTCTGCGACCATATCACTGGTGAATACGACGACTATCAGTCACTTTACAAGCTCGCTCAAGCCAGCGACGTGATCACTTACGAGTTCGAGAATGTGCCCGTCGCGACGGCGAGTTGGTTGGCAGAACGAGTGCCGGTGTACCCACCGCCAACGGCTCTGGAAGTGTCGCAGGACCGCGTGTCAGAGAAGAATTTCTTTGTTGCACACGGCATCCCGACGCCGCAATTCTCAGCGATCTTCCCGCATGGCGAATTTGAAACGGCTGTGCACAGCATCGGCTTGCCCAGCGTGCTGAAGACCTGCCGTTTCGGCTATGACGGCAAGGGGCAAATGATCCTGCGTACGCAAGCGGACGCTCAACTCGCCTGGCAGACGCTCGGGGGTCGTGAACTTATTCTCGAGGGTTTTGTCCCCTTCGACCGCGAACTCTCGATCATCGCAGTCCGCAGTCGCAGCGGCGAGATCGTTTACTACCCGCTCACGGAGAACGAGCATCGCGACGGCATGCTGCACCGCAGCCACGCACCGGCACTCCATACCGGCGAGGAACTCACCGAACGGGCTGCTGATTTTGCAGAGCGGATCCTCACCGCGCTCAATTACGTCGGCGTGCTGGCGATCGAATTCTTCCAGGACGGTCCGCGGCTCATCGCCAACGAAATGGCACCCCGCGTCCACAACAGCGGGCACTGGACCCTGGACGGTGCCGTGACGAGTCAGTTTGAAAATCACGTCCGTGCCGTGCTGGGACTGCCGCTCGGATCGACTCAGCCGAAAGGTCATTCGGCGATGCTCAATCTGATCGGTGAGCAACCGCCGCTGGAGAAAATCCTGGCGATTCCCGAAGCGAAACTGCACTGGTACGGCAAGACGCCCAAACCGCGGCGGAAGATCGGGCATGTGAATGTTCTGTGCAGCGACTCGGAAAAGAGTCGGGAACTGATCAATCGTTTGGACGCGATCAGTCATTCTCATTGAGCACTACAGGGTTGGATGCAAAGATCATGACAACTCCAGCGAACTTCCACAACGAACCTCGGACATCTCCATATAGTCTCTTTTCCGTCGCGTAAACTTCGAGGATCTCATGGCCGACTGGCAGCGAACTCACACCTGCGGCGAACTCCGCGAGACCCATGCGGGTGCCACCGTCACGCTCAATGGCTGGGTGCTGATCAGCCGCAACTATCCGAATCAGGTCTTTGTCGATCTCCGCGACCGCTATGGGCTCACCCAGGTCGTGTTTGAAGACAGCACGCCCGAACTCTTCGCTGCTGCGGACAAACTCGGTCGTGAGGTCGTGATCACCGCGACTGGCGTCGTTCGCAAGCGATTGCCCGGAGCCGAACGACCCGGCATCGCCACCGGTGCTATCGAAGTGCTCGCGAACTCGATGACGATCCTGAACGCCTGCCCGCCCTTGCCCTTTACGATCACAGAGTTTCCCGACGAGGAAGCCGCAAACGAAGACCTGCGGCTGCAGTATCGCTATCTGGATCTCCGCCGCCGCAGCCTGCAATCGGTGATGGTGCTGCGGCACCGCATGATCAAGACGATCCGTGACTATCTGGACGAGCGGCAATTCCTGGAGATCGAGACGCCGCTGCTGGGCAAGAGCACGCCGGAGGGCGCGCGGGACTATCTTGTGCCGAGCCGGCTTGTTCACGGTGAGTTCTATGCCCTGCCGCAGTCGCCACAGTTGTACAAGCAACTGCTGATGATCTCGGGCTACGACCGCTACTTCCAGATCGCCCGCTGTCTGCGCGACGAGGATCTCCGCGCCGACCGCCAGCCGGAGTTCACCCAACTCGATCTCGAGATGAGCTTCGTCGAGACTGACGATGTTTTGGGTCTGATGGAAGGCCTCTGTGCGGAGATGGTGCGCAGCACGCTGGGAGCAACACTGCAACTGCCCCTCCCGCGGTTGTCCTATGCCGAGGCGATGGCACGCTATGGCAGCGACAAGCCCGACCTCCGCTATGGGCTGGAGATCGTCGACCTGAGCGAACTCGCCGGGGAGTGCGAGTTCAAAGTCTTCAAGGATTGCGTCGCCAATGGTGGCGTCGTGCGTGGCCTGTGTGCGAAAGGAGCCGCGGACAAATTCAGCAACACCGACCTCAAGCCGGGCGGAAAGCTTGCCGAGTATGTGGCACAGTTCAAAGCTAAGGGCCTGGCGTGGATGAAAGTCGAAGGGGACAAGCTCACCGGCTCCATTGAAAAGTTTTTCCCCGAGCCGCTCAAAGCGAAGCTGCGGGAACGCATGGGGGCTGCCAGCGGTGACGTGCTACTCTTCGTCGCCGACAAGGAGAGCGTGGTCTGCGATGCGCTGGGCGCGCTGCGCACGCATCTCGCGTTGGTGCTCAAGCTCTATCGCAACTGGTGGGAGGAGAAAGCTGAGCACGACGAAAAGGAGGAGAAAGCCGCCAAGCAGCAGAAGCGGGCACCGAAGCCCTTTGCGGTGACTCCCGAGCATCTCCGACTGCTCTGGGTCATGGACTTTCCGATGTTCCTGCACGACGACGAAGAGAATCGCTGGGTGGCGAATCACCACCCGTTCACCGCGCCGCAGGATGCGGATCTGGAGAAGCTCGAAAGTGATCCCGGCTCGGTCAAAGCCAAAGCCTATGATCTCGTGCTCAACGGCTATGAAGTTGGTGGCGGCAGCATCCGCATCCATTCTCCGGAGGTGCAGGCCCGCGTGTTCGCGATGCTCGGCATGCCGCTGGACGAGGCCAAAGCCCGCTTCGGGTTTCTGCTCGACGCGCTGGCCAGCGGTGCTCCGCCGCA
>JBGSSZ010000622.1:0-4251 GCA_041736785.1 Limnoglobus sp. | reverse complement strand
GCGAGCGCATGGCCCGCTGGTTGCTCCTCGCCGGTGAACTCATCGACGCCACCGCTGCCAAAGAGTGCGGCCTGATCAATGCCATCGTTCCGGCGGAAAACCTGATGGAGACTGCGACCCAGTGGTCGGAGTCACTCGCCGAGGGTGGGCCGAAGGCTCTCGCTACAACCAAGGAATTGCTTCACACTTGCAGTCGGCAGAGCGTCAGTGTGGACGACCTCGCCAAAGCGAGTGCGGAGCCGAGACTCACGAACGAATGCCTGGGCGGCCTCACAGCGTTCTTCGAGAAAAAGTCCCCGCCGTGGCTGACCAACCCCGGATAGGGAACCATTCTGACTTCAGGTTTCTCGAAGTACCATTCACTCGCGGCATTGGAATCGACCGCAGTCCGGGGCAATCGCGTACAGTCGGAAAGTCTGTCAAATTCCCTATAGACCTGCTTTGAGTGTTGAGATAGATTGAACAATCTGCTTTTTATTATCTTTCTTCAGTATTTCGGAGTCTCTCCCTATGGCTCGTCGGCACAAGCTGTCCAACTGGATGCTCACCACGCTCGAAGATCGCACAACTCCCGCAGCACCCAGCACACCTTTGATCATTGAACCGTTCAATGAAAACCAAATTACCGGCACATTCGATATCAACATCCAGACCGATCCCGGCTCCTATTCCGATCCGGATGGCGATACATGGGAATCGACCGACTGGCTCATTCGCGAAACGTCGTCGGGCTCGACGGTCTGGCAGCTGCCGTTTACGTCCTCGCCGCCGCTGACGTTCTACCGTGTCGACTTCTCCGATGGTCAGTTTGTCGGCAGTCTCGCGGGGAAGACCGAGCTGAACTTCAGCACCAACTATCAACTCGTGGTTCGCTATCGCGACAGCAACAATGAAGTGAGCCTGCCCGCGATCCGTAACTTCACGACAGCGGCTCCGACGCAGCCGGTGCCCGGAGCCGGCACGTGGCTGGTCCGCCCCGGCTATACTCTCGACCTCATGCAGACGGGGATGCGACTGCCGGTGAATATCGCGTTCGTCCCCGACGCCGGGCCGAACCCCACCGACCCGCTCTACTTCGTCAATGAACTTTACGGCTCCATTCAGGTGGTCCTTCGCAACGGCACCCGCCAGACTTTTGCCAGCGGACTGCTCGACTACAATCCGCAAGGCCCGATCTCCGGCGTCGGCGAGCAGGGCCTCACAGGTCTGGCCGTTGAGCGCGACTCCAACAATCCCGATATTTACAACCTCTATGTCGCGATGCTCTGGGACAATGGTGCCCCGCCCGGTGCGCCGAACCACTATCCCAAGGTTGAACGGATCACCAGCACCGTCGGTGGCCTCACCATGGCCACTCGCACTGTGCTGTTGAACATGCAGCCCGAGACCATGGGCCAGTCGCACATCGTGTCCAACGTGACCTTCGGCCCCGACGACAAGCTCTACGTTCACGTCGGCGACGGCTTCAACTCTTCGACGGCTCTGAATCTCGATCTCTACCGCGGCAAGATCCTCCGCATGAACAAGGACGGCAGCCCCGTGGCAACGGGTGATCCGGCTGGTGCGAATCCGTTTTACGACGCAGGCGACGGCATCAACGCCCGCGACTACATCTACACCTACGGCCATCGCAACCCGTTCGGCGGCTCGTGGGATCCGGCCACCGGCAAGCACTGGATCGTCGAAAACGGCAACAGCCTCGACCGCATGACCGATCTCGTCGCCGGAACAAGCTACGGCTGGGCCGGCAACGATAACGCACTCACCACTTTCTCGAAGTTCAACTGGATCCCGTCCACGGCACCGGTGAACATGGACTTCGTACACCCCCTTCGGTTCGGCGGGAGCAACTTCCCGACCGAGTCCCAAGGCAGTGCATTTGTGGCACTGTCGGGGACCACGTACGCCGCTGGGCCGCTGCAACGGTCCAAGGGGATTGTGGAGTTTACGGATCTCACCACACTGAACGGCAGCGGCAAACTCGCCGTGGAGCCAAGCTTCCTGGTGAAGTACAACGGCAGCGGTCGGGCCACGCCGATTGCACTCGCCAGCGGGCCCGACGGGCTGTACTTCTCAGACTTCTACGAGGACACCGGAGCCAACGGTGCCACCGCAGCCGGGGCGAACGTCTACCGCATCCGCTATGTCGGCAACACCGGCGGGCTGATTCCGACCGTCGATACGCCGGCTGCGGCCAGCCCCGATTCGGTCACCTCTGGGAACACCACGCAACTCACCGTCCTCGGCGACGACGATGGCGGCGAAGCCAACCTCACCTACACCTGGGGCTTGCTCGGCACGCCGCCGGCTCCGGTGCACTACAGCGTCAATGCCACGAATGCCGCCAAAACCACCACAGCCACATTCACGGCCAACGGCACCTACACCTTCTATGTCGCCATTCGCGACGCCGGCGGGCAAAGTGCCATCAGCACCGTGAATGTGACAGTCACGTCCGTGCTCACGGAAACGGGCGACGGCCTCAATGCTCAATACTGGAGCAATATCAACTTCACGGGCAACACGCTCACCCGCGTCGATCCGAACATCAATTTCAACTTCGGCACGGGTGGGCCGGGTGGAACGATCGGCACCAACACCTTCTCCGCGCGTTGGACCGGCTTCATCGTCCCGCGATACTCCGAGACCTACACCTTTGCTACGACGTCTGACGACGGTGCCCGCCTCTGGGTCGGCAACACTACGGGCACCCCGCTGGTGAACGCGTTCTTCGATCAATCCGGGACGCAGCCGTACACCGGCACAATTACGCTGGTCGCGAACACGATCTATCCGATCCTGATGGAGTATTACGAAAACGTTGGCGATGCGAACGTGAAGCTGGAATGGTCGAGCCCGTCGCAGCCGCTGGAAGCGGTGCCGCAGGGTCGACTGTACACCGTGGCCCCCACCGCCCCGCTGGCGCCGAGCGCGTTGATGCTCACGTCGCCGACGCCAAATGAAATCGTTCTGAACTGGACCGACAACGCCAACAATGAAGCCGGATTCGCCATCGAGCGCAGCACGAACGGCGTCAATTACACGCAGATCTCCAACACCGGCTCAAACCTGACCACCTTCAGCGACACCGGGCTGGCGGCAGGCACGCTCTACTACTATCGCGTCCGTGCGATCAATCCGGCCGGCGTGTCGGCGTTCACTATGGCCCAGTTACCCACGCGACCGAGCGCGCCCGCAGGCGTCAACGTCGTCGCCGGCAACGGTGAGGTCCAGGTGACCTGGGCCTTCACACCGGGTGCCACGACCTACCGCCTCTTCCGCAGCACGACATCCGGCGACCAGAACCCGCCTCTGCTCGCCAGCGGCATCGGTGCTCTGGAATACCTCGATACCACCGTCGTCAACGGTCAGTCGTACTACTACCGGCTCTCGGCTGTGAACGTCGGCGGCGAAAGCGCACTCTCCGACGAAAACGTCGCGATCCCGCTGCTCACCTCCGTCACCGGCATCACGGTAAACACCGGCGATGCTCAGCGCTCGCGGCTCGACACAATCACCGTCACGCTGGCCGATTCGGTCGACACCAGCATCTTCCAGAACCCCGGTGCAATCACTCTCACGCGAACTCAGGCCACGGCAGGCGGCATGGTTGGCACCGTGGTGAACACCACCAGCGGGCTGATCGTCACGCCGGCGTCCGGGGGATCGTCGATCCTGACGCTCACCTTTGCCAACACGGGCAACGGAGTCGAATTTGGTTCGCTCGCCGACGGATACTGGCAGCTTGCGATTCCGTCGATGAACTACCACAGCACGCTGGGCAGCACCCAGCTTCGCCGACTCTTCGGCGATATCGACAACAACGGCACCGTCGACGGCAGCACTGACTTCGCCGCGTTCGGCAGCGTCTTCGGTGCAACGGTCAGCACCGCCTTCGACTTCGATTTGAATGGTACTGTGGACTCCACTGACTTCGCCCAGTTTGGTGCTCGCTTCGGCGTCACGCTGTAAGCGGCGATCGACAAACTCCGCGGGTCGTGCCTCACCGCACGACCCGCAGCATGCCTGGACTCCTGCCAGCCCGCTTCTGCGGTAGACGATGCCCGGTACTTTCACAGGGCCTGACCGATGCGATTCCCGTTCGCGCTTCTAGAGCATTTCTGATTTCCATGTAGCGTTTATGTCAGCTCTTGCTAAGATTCATTCCAGCTCAGGAGGGGCTGCGATGAAAGCGATCTCGGACGATCTTCGACAACGGGTGTTGGCCGCCCTTGATGCCGGGGGCAAAAC
>JBGSSZ010000595.1:0-21320 GCA_041736785.1 Limnoglobus sp. | reverse complement strand
GGCGGTATCTCACAACGACGCTCGACACCCTTGCCCGGAACCCCGCCGACCTCACGCCGCTGCTGCCCATCCGAAATTGATCAGCATTCGCCGCTCGGGCACATCTCACCGCTCATCAGAAGCTTCACCGGACGGCTACGATGTAGTAGTCGGGGCCGTACCAGTCGCTGACCCATTCCTCGACGTTGCCGTGCATATCGAAGAGGCCCCAGGCGTTGGGCGTGTGCTGGCCGACAATGCAGGGATGCCCCTGCCCTTTCAGAGTCAGAGCCGCATAGTGGGCATCCTCGATCGTCAGATCCTCACCGTAGTGATACGGCGACGTCGTGCCGGCCCGGCAGGCATATTCCCACTCCGCCTCAGTGGGCAGACGGTAGATGCGGCCTTTGGCGTCTTCCTCGCCGTAGTGTGCGAGCTTGCGGCAGAATCGCTCGGCGTCTTGAAAGATCACGCTCTCCACGGGGAACTCGTTACTGCCCCCATTGCGATGGTGGAAAAACGCCGGGTTGCGGCCCATGAGTCGCTCATACTGCGACTGCGTCACCGGGTAGATCGACATGTAAAACGCACTGGTGATGCGGACAGTGTGCTTGGGTGTCTCATCCTGACAGCGCCCGGGTTCGTCGGAGTCGGCTCCCATTTCGAAGGTGCCGGCAGGGATTGGGACGAAGCTCATGCCAATGCTGTTGCGGACGACCTTTGACGTCGCCCCTGTCGGTTCTGATTTGGTGACTCCCTGGTGATAGCCGCTGTTGCCGAGCATGGTCGCGGCGGCGGCAGATGCTGAACCCGCGGCCACAGTGCGGGGCGGTGGTGCCACGGCCGTGGCGGTCGATTTCGCCGAGGCCGACTTGGCGTGACTTGTTGTGGAAAGTGGTGCGTGCTTTGTGGAACTTCCCAAGCCCAGCGAAATCACCTTCGAACCCTCACCCGCGGGGCCACCGATGGCGCTGTCCTCTTCGCCGATTAGCATCTCCAGCAGCACATTCGCATCCGCGGGCCGGCGATCGGGCCGTGTGGCCACGCAAGCAGTGAGGAGCTTCGCATGGTGCCGGCTCAGGCCCTGCGACACGAACTCCTCCGCCCAGTCGTCGCCGACGGGAGCCGTGGCATTGGGATCGCGCTTGAGTAGCTGATGCCAGATCACGCCGAGCGCATGGACATCATCGGTCGGGGCTGGACGCTCATTCTTGGTCTGCTGCGGAGAGGCGTAGAGCGGCGTGTAGGCACCACGGAGTGCGAGACGTTTCTGCTCGGCAGCCGGTGTGCCGCCGGTGCGGTGAAGATGAAGGCTCCGCTCGGCCTCAATCTGGCCCCAGCCAAAGTCCGTGATCCAGAGCGAAAACCTGCCACCCTCCGTGGGATGAACGAGGACGTTCGACGGCTTGAGATCGCGATGGACGACACCCAAGGCATGGGCCTGTCCAATCACCTCGACGATACGCTTGAAGAGCTTCCCCGCGGCTGCGATCTGCGGTTGGAGGTGCCGCCAACTCCACTCGTGCAGCAGGCCGGTCAGATCGTAGCCGCTGACGAAAGCATACTCCAGACAGGGTGGGTCGCTCTGCAGATAAACACTCCGCAGCGGGACCACGCCTTTGATTTCGTTGAGCTCGAAGACCTTCTCGAAGAGTTCGGCGTTGGCGAGGAAGCGCTTGCGGGCTTCTTTTTCGATGGCGAACTTGAGTGCGGCGGGGCTGTGTTCGGGTTGCTCGTCGTCGTCGCCGAGCCAGACTTCGCCGCATTCGCCGAGGCCGCGGAGCCCGGTCAGTTCCCAGTGATCGAGTCCATCGGGTCGGGCCCCAGGCTGGAAGTGCGGACGCCGCGGCGGCAGGAACGGCAGCAGTTGCTCGGGCTTGTAGAAATCGAGCTTGTCGGGTGCATTGTGCCCCGCCGGGTCCGAAGGCCTGTGGAACATCTGCTGAATGGTCAGCGGAAGATACGCCAGATAGTCGTGAAGCTCAGCCTTGAACGGCACTGACTGCACGCGGCAGAGGCCTTTGATGACCGATTCCAAAAGCTCCGCGTACTCCTCCGGCGGCATGGAGGCTGTCTCGGCAAGCGCCACGCGGATCTGATCCGACGGCATGTGCTTGCGCAGTTCCTTCAGCGTGCCCTCCGCCACCGGGGCGAGCACATCGCCGAAAGACGCATAGCCCTGCAGAGCTTTGCGACCTTTTTCACAGAACGCGAGACCCAGAGCCTCCAGCAGGCTCATTACCAATCGAGACATGAGCGACCCCCGGGTAGAGACGGAGGAAACGATTTCACAAATTGTGGCACAGCCGTACGGATGATGCAAGGACGAAATTACCGTTACGACGGCACGTTCAGAGACTTGCCGTTGTCCCGTGCTGAGAGGTTCAGCAGAAACGGCACCGCCCGCTTCGCCCAGGCATCTGCTTTCTGATGCATCGCCGCCCGCTCGTGGAAGCACTTCCGCAGCATGTCGGTGTCGATAACGCCCGGATTCAGCGGGATCGCAGCCATGTTGGGCGGGAGTTCCTGAGCCAGGGCCAGCGTCAGCCCCTCCACGGCGTATTTGCTGGCACAGTACGGTGCGACCTCCGCAGCCGTGCTGCGGCCCCAACCGCTGGAGAGCACGACAATCACACCTGCTTTCCGGGCCACCATCGCCGGGACAAACGCCCGGATCAGATTCGCTACACCTTTGACATTCACGTCGATGAGTTCGTCGAATTCTGCCGCGGGGATGTCCCAGAACTTCCGCGGCTGATTCATCATCGCGGCATTCGCGATCAGGAGATCGGGCGGCCCCAGCGTGCGGAGCGTTTTCTCCGCCCACTCCCGCACGCAGTGCTCCTGCCTCACATCGCAGACTTCAAACTGATGCGGCTCGGGATATTTTTTCGTCAGGTCGAGGATGTGCTCCATCGACCGGCCACACCCGGCGACGGTGTGCTTCGCCGCCGCGAGCAAAGGAACGAGCGCGCTGCCCAAGCCGCGCGTGACGCCACTGATCACGATCTTCTTCGCCATGACCGCACCTCGGGGAGAGTCGAGGGAAGGGTTTAGAAGCTACTTACTTGGCTTGCCAAAAACCACACACCAGTAGAGATGGCCTTTCTCGTTGAAAACGGCCGCTGCACCCATTTCTGTGTACTTATCGCTCAGAATTTCACCTTTGCATTTTGCATCGCTAAACATGATTTTAACGAACTTTTTCCCATCTTCAGCATTCACCGTGATGAATTGATTGACTGTATCAAATTTGTATTTTGCCTCCTTGACACGATCTGGGAGACTTTTTCCATCAAGCTCAAGTGCAGGCTTCTCCCGTTTTGCCATGTTTTTTGCGTGAGCACGAGCAACCTCGGTAAG
This sequence comes from Limnoglobus sp., assembly GCA_041736785.1. Classification (GTDB taxonomy): domain Bacteria; phylum Planctomycetota; class Planctomycetia; order Gemmatales; family Gemmataceae; genus JBGSSZ01. Next base: position 17,978 of record JBGSSZ010000595.1, on the reverse strand, counting down.
CTTCTGGTTCATCTTCAATGCCTCGACTTTGTTGTCTTTTCTTTCGGAATTCAGGGCCTCATAAACAGACAATTCAAGCTTCGAGACTTTGAAGCGAGGCTTTTCGAGAGGATCAGCGCCAAGGGCTGAAGTGCAAAGACAAAATAAGACAAGACGAATCATTTGAAATCCCTCTGAGTGATTGGGGACCCTTCTGTCTATCACGGTCGAGGCGTACCGAACACCTGACACCAGTAAATCTCGCCGTTGGCATTGGCGACGGCAGCGACGCCAATCTCGGTGAAATCTTTGTTCAGGATATTTTCGCGGTGCGGCTTGGAATCCATCCAGCCGGCGAGCACATCCTTCGGCGTCTGCTGGTTCCACGCCACGTTTTCGCCGAGCCGGGAGAAGCGGTAGCCCGCGGTCTTCGCTCGCGTGTCGACATTCACGCCGTCCAGTTCGTGGGCCATCTTGCTTTGCTTGACCATGTTCGCCGCATGAGCCCGGGCCGCTTCCATCAGCTTCGGGTTCATCACCAGTGCGGGGAGCTTCTTCTCTTTGCGTTCGGCGTTGGTGGCGTCGATCACACCCTGCTCGGTATCGGAGACCTGAAACTTCTTGGCATCCGCGGCGGTGAGACTCGTGGCGAATATCATCAAAGCTGGGAGAACATGACGCATTGAAACCAACTCCGGTGCGGTGTGTGCCCGTCAGACTATCAGAACCTCAGTCACCCGCAACGCTGAAATTATGCCACCGCTCGCCATCACTGCCGATCACCACGACAACGGCCAGACGCTCGCGGCCGTTCTCAAGAACCGTTTCAAGCTGAGTTGGTCGAAGGCCAAACAGACGATCGAACGCCGGCACGTCCGCGTCGCGGGTCAGATTGTCGCCGACGGTGCATACCGGGTGCGGACCGGGAAGCGGATTACGATTGCCGTGGGAGCAATCGAGGCAAAGGCGGAAGGCGGAAGGTGGAAAACGGAAGGCGAAAAGGGAAAAGCGGAAGCCGGAAGGAGGAAGGTGGAAGAGGGCAGCACTCCGCCTTCCGCACTCCGCCTTCCGCCTTTGCCCGCGCCCGAGATTCTCTTTTCCGATGATGAAGTGGTGGTCGTGTACAAACCCGCGGGCATGACCACCAACCGCAACGCGGAAGAGGCAGCAGAGTTTGGCAAGGGACAGCGGTTCCTTCCCGGTACGCTGGCGGACAGGGTGCCAGTGCTGCTCAGCGAGCCGAAGAGCACCGTGATCGCCGTACACCGCATCGATCAGGGCACCAGCGGGCTCGTCGTCTTCGCCCGCAACAAGATCGCGGCTCAGCATCTGACCAGGCAATTCAAGGCCCACAGCGTCGAGCGGAAATATCTTGCCCTGGTCCGTGGTACACCCGTCGCACAACGGATCGAGTCGCAGTTGGTTGACGACCGCGGCGACGGTCGCCGCGGCAGCGCCGCCGAGGGAAAGAAAGCGGTCACACATCTGAAAGTGATCGAGCAGTTCGACGGCTTTGCACTGGTGGAGTGCCAATTGGAGACCGGTCGCACACATCAGGTGCGCATCCATCTCGGCGAAGCCGGCACTCCACTGTGCGGTGAGACGGTCTACGACCGCCCGAAGCACGGCAAGCCGCTGCCAGATGGCAGTGGTGCCGAGCGGCCGATGCTCCACGCTGCGGTGCTCGGCTTCGAGCACCCGAAAACCGGCGAGATCCTGCGGTTCGAAGCCGAGCCACCAGCGGATTTTGCCCTTGTGCAAAACGCTTGTAGGGGTTGATAAGATGTATTTGGAGGAGCAGTTATGAACACGATTACGCTTGACGCGGAAGGGATTCACACCATCACTTCCAGTTTCGGCACGCAGGTCAAAATCTGTGATGAGGCCGGCAAGGTCTGTGCCACCATCGTGCCAGTACGCGCGATGACGGTCGCCGAGATGGAAGCCTTGTTCACTCCGGAGCAACTCGCGCGGCGGGCGGATCCGAGCAAACCTCGCTATACCACGGAAGACATCCTCAAACTTTTCGACAGAACGAAATGAACGTTGTCCTCTGGTCCATGGCGGCGCATGAGGAAATCATCCGCCTGGTTGATGCGAATCAGCATTATTCGCAGCGGATCCAGGAGGCGATTCGTGAGCTGATTCGCACGCTCATGGACGACCCGTCAGGAGTCGGCGAGTCCCGGCAGGGTTCCTCGCGAATCGGTTTCTTCGACCCCTTGGTCAGTTTCGAATACGACGCATCGCAGAGAATTGTCGAAATCAAATCCGTCATACTGAACCCCAAGGCGGCCTGATGCCCTTCGAAAAAGTCGAAACCCAATCCGTCGATTTCCCGGCTCTCGAGCGTGAGGTGCTCCAGTTCTGGGATTCGCACGACATCTTCGAGAAGCGGAAAGCTCTCAACGCGGGGAAGCCCAAGTGGAGTTTCCTCGACGGGCCCATCACGGCCAACAACCCGATGGGCGTCCACCACGCCTGGAACCGCACCTACAAGGACGCGTTCAATCGCTACTTCGCGATGACCGGTCGCGAACTCCGCTACCAGCAGGGGTTCGACTGCCAGGGGCTCTGGGTCGAAGTCGAAGTCGAGAAGGAGCTCAAACTCAAGAGCAAGCGCGACATCGAAAACCTCGTCCCCGGCGATCGTGCTGCGAGCATCGACCGCTTCGTGCAGGCGTGCAAGGATCGCGTCAATCACTTCGCCCGCGTGCAGACCAATCAGAGCATCCGTCTCGGCTACTGGATGAACTGGGACATCAGCGACGCCGACTGGGCCAAAAGCCCCGATGAACGCCACTCCTACTTCACCATGGGCGAACGGAACAACTTCACCATCTGGAGCTTCCTCAAGAAGTGCCACGACCGCGGCATGATCTATCGCGGCTACGATGTCATGCCCTGGTGCGGCCGCTGCGGCGTCGGCATCAGCGAACAGGAAATGAAAGAGGGCTACAAACTCGTCGAACACCGGGCCGCGTTCGTGAAGTTGCCGCTCAAGGACAAGCCCGGCGAAAGTCTTCTGGTCTGGACCACTACGCCCTGGACGCTGACGAGCAACGTCGGTGCCGCCGTGAATCCGAAGCTGGCATACCTGAAGGTGAAGCTGAAAGACGAGATCTACTACGTCGGCAAAGCGGCGTTCAAGCTGAACCGCATGTCTTCATTGATGGAGAAGGTTGCAGGTTTTGATATTAATATTGGAAACGGTACTAAGCTATTCTTGGGACTTGGTCGCGTCCGCGACTGGCTCGACGGCGTGCCGCATCTTAGCAGCATCGAGCAGCACTTCAAAGCGAAAGCCGGCAAGGAGGGCTTCGAGATCGTCGGCGAAGTCAAGGGCGAAGAGATGGTCGGCTGGCAGTATCACGGTCCGTTCGACGACCTCCCCGCACAGCATCACGCCTTCGGCTTCCCCGAGGAAGTGGCCAGGATCACTCAACAGCAGGGCTGGTGCCCGCAGGTGACAGCCCGCGACGTGCACCGCGTCGTCGATGGCGGCGATGATGTCACCGAATCCGAAGGCACCGGCATCGTCCACACCGCACCCGGTTGCGGCGGCATCGACTACACCTGGGGCAAGACCCACGGCCTGCCACCGGTCGCACCGATCGATGACTCCGGCACGTTCGTCGACGGCTTCGGCTCGCTCACCGGTCTGAACGCCGCCGAGCCCGCCACCGCGGAGGCCGTCTTCGAATTGCTGAAAGCCAATAGCTCCCTCTTCGCCAGCGAACGCTACGTCCACCGCTACCCGCACTGCTGGCGGTGCAAAACGGAACTGCTCTACCGCCTCGTCGATGAATGGTTCATCAACATGGGCTCCCAGGATTCAGAGATCAGGAATCAGGGATCAGGAGAGGAAAAGACCTCCCAAACCCCAATCCCCAAACCCCAAACCCCTTCCTTCCGCAAGGAGATCGCCGAAGTCGTCGACAAAGTCACCTTCCTCCCCGAAAGCCTGAACGGCCGGGCCCGTGAGAAAGACTGGCTGAAGAACATGGGCGACTGGATGATCTCCAAGAAACGCTACTGGGGCCTCGCGTTGCCGATCTGGGTGGATGAGAAAGACCCGACGCAGTTCGAGGTCATCGGTAGTCGCGAGGAACTCCAGGAGAGGGCCATCGAGGGCTGGAGCGAGTTCGACGGTCACTCGCCGCACCGACCGTGGATCGACAAGATCGTGATCAAGAATCCACGCACGGGCAACCGCATGATCCGCGTTCCGGACGTCGGCAACCCCTGGCTCGACGCCGGCGTCGTCGCGTTCAGCACCCTGCCCCGCGACTGGTACCCGGCTGACTTCATCACCGAAAGCTTCCCCGGGCAGTTCCGCAATTGGTTCTACTCGCTGCTGGCGATGAGCACCATGCTCGGCGACGGGGCCCCGCCCTTCAAGTCGCTGCTCGGCTTTGCCACGGTGCTGGATCAATTCGGCAAGCCCATGCACAAGAGCGACGGTAATAGCATCGAATTCATTGGCGCTGCAAATGATGGTTACGAGTTGTTTTTCGATATCAAACCAGACCAGCCTGATTCAGTGGCATTGAAGGATCTTCCGAAAGGCTTTCTTTCGCAGCGCACGGAGTTGACAACGGTAAGGCAGGATGGTGCGGAAGTCGCTGTCAAACGTGTCTTCACGGGATACAAGCCGATTGGAGCCGACGTCATTCGCTGGCTCTATTGTCGCCAGGAACCAGCATTCAACCTTAAGTTTGGTCCGGAGCCTACGGACGAAGTCCGAGCCAAGTTCATCCTCAAGCTCTGGAACACCTACGGCTTCTTCGTCAACTACGCCATCGCCGACGGCTACGACTCGGAGGCGGCGTTGATCCCCGTCGACCAGCGGCCTGCCATTGACCGCTGGATCCTGAGCGACCTGCAGGGCCTCATCGGCTTGGCCCGCAGCGCGTTCGAGCGCTACGACACGATGGACTTCTGCCTGGCCTGCGAGGCGTTTGTCGACGACAAGCTGAGCAACTGGTATGTCCGCCGCAACCGGCCTCGCTTCCATAGCAAAAGTGCCGAACTCGACGAGAACGGCCTGCGTGACAAGCTCGCCGCGTATCAGACGCTGCACGAGGTGCTGCGAACCGTGGCCCAGTTGATCGCGCCGGTGACGCCGTTCCTCAGTGAGGTGCTGTGGCGGAACCTGAAAGCCCACCCGTTGCAACGGGTGGGCTTGGAGAGCATTCATCTCACCGATTATCCCACAGTCGACAATGCGTTGATCGACCCGCAGTTGAGTGCGGACATGGAAGCCGTGATGCGGATTGTCAGCTTGGGTGGAGCGGCCCGCAACCTGGCGAAGCAGAAGACGCGGCAGCCGTTGGCCGAACTTGCCGTCAGCGGAAGTGATGCCGACGCCCGCGCGGTCAACGACTATGCCAACCTGATCAAGGAAGAGTTGAATGTGAAGGACCTCAGCTTCAACGAGGATCCGCTGCTGAGTGCAACCGCGAAGCTGAACAAGAAGACCGCTGCCGCCAAGCTGGGGCCAAAGCTCAAAGGGGCTGAGGAATACCTGAAGACGGCAAATGCCATGGAGCTTCATTTCCCACTGACGATTGCGGAGGTGCCGCTCGAAGCGAGTGATGTGCAGATCGAGTATCACGCGGAAGCCGGCTGGCATGGCGTCGTTGACAAATCGACGCAGGTGATGATCGACGGCCGCGTGACGGAAGATCTCAAGCTCGAAGGCCTCGCTCGCGATGTGATCCGGCTCGTGCAAAACGCCCGCAAGGATGCAGGGCTGCAATTGCTTGATAAGATTCACCTGCACCTGTCTGCTGACGGCGAATTGGCCAAGGCGATCGAACTTCACCAGAGCACGATTGCGACCGCCGTGCAGGCGACGCATTGGAGTGAGGCACCCATCGACGGCTTTACAGCGAATACCGAGATTGAGAAAGCCAGGCTGACGGTCCAATTACAAAAGGTGTCAGACGAGGCCCGACCGTAAGAGAGGGATTTTTGCGGAGCCCTCCCTGACGGTCGGGCCTCGTCTGTCGGAGATCACACTTGCCCAATCGCCGTGAAATCCTGGTCTCTCTGTCGGCACTTGGCGTCGGCACGCTGCCGTTTCAGCGGGCATTGGCCCAGACGGCAGGCACCACGCCAAAGGGCATCAGCACGGAGATGGTGAAAGACGCGGAGTGGATCGCCGGGATCGAGCTATCGGCTGACGACCGTATCCTTGTCGCTGCGGCTCTGTCGCGGATGCAATCCTCGTTGGCAACCGCGCGCAAGGACGCACTCCCCAACTCGCTCGCCCCCGCACTCTACTTCTCACCGAACGCTGGGAGTCCGCCGTACACCGGCCCGCGCGGCAGCGTCGAAGCACCCGCGCTCGACGCGAAAATACCTGCCAACGATAACGATCTCGCGTTCGCGTCGGTCGCGCTGCTGGGCCATCTGATCAAGACGAAGCAGGTCTCCTCGCTGGAGTTGACCAAACTCGCCCTGGCTCGGCTCAAGAAGCATGACCAGGACCTCAAGTGCGTCGTCACGCTGACGGAAGACCTCGCGATCAAGCAGGCGAAACATGCCGACGCTGAGATCGCGGCTGGCAAATATCGCGGGCTACTGCATGGCATCCCGTGGGGGGCGAAGGACCTCATCAGCGTCCCCGGCTACAATACCACTTGGGGCGCGGAGCACTTCAAGGAACAGACGCTCGACACGACCGCGACCGTGGTGAAGAAGCTCGACGACGCCGGTGCGGTGCTGGTGGCCAAGCTCTCGCTCGGGGCCCTCGCGTGGGGCGATGTCTGGTTCGGCGGGCAGACGAAGAACCCGTGGAACGTCAAGCAGGGTTCGAGCGGTTCGTCGGCGGGGAGCGCCGCGGCGGTGAGTGCGGGGCTGGTGCCGTTCGCAATCGGCTCCGAGACGCTCGGCAGCATTCTCTCACCGTCGGCCCGTTGTGGTGTGAGCGGGCTACGGCCCACCTTCGGTCGCATCAGCCGGGCTGGCTGCATGACGCTCGCCTGGAGCATGGACAAGCTGGGTCCGCTCACCCGCAGTGCTGAGGATTGTGCCCTCGTTCTGGGTGCGATTCACGGCCCCGACCCGCTCGATCCCACCGCCCAGCATCAACGGTTCGACTGGCCCGGCACGAAGAAGCTCAGCGACCTGCGCGTCGGCTACTTCGAAAAGAGAACCTCCAAGTCCACGCTGGAGACGCTCAAAACCCTCGGCGTGATACTGGTGCCAATCGCATTGCCGAGTTGGACGCCCTATCGCTCGCTGAGCGTGATCCTCGCCGTGGAAGCGGCTGCGGCGTTCGACGATCTCACACGCAAGGGAATCGGCGACGGCATCGGGCTCTGGCGAACGTCGTTCCGCGAAGGGCAATTCCTCACCGGGGTCGACTATCTCCGCGCCAACCGCCTCCGAACGCGACTCATCCATGAGATGGCGAAGGTCATGGAAACCGTCGATGTCTACGTCGGCGGCGACGATCTTCGCATCACCAACCACACCGGCCACCCGACAATCTCGATGCCGCATGCGTTTTTGAAGACTGCCAACCACGACGTGCCGGGCTCAATCACGTTCACAGGTCAGGTGTTCGGCGAATCGGATCTGTTGACCATCGCAAGTGCCTTTCAGCGTGCGACGGGCCACCACCTCAGGCGACCGCCGCTTTCCTGAAGTTGCGGATCGCGTCGAGTCGCTCGACGATCCGCGCTCCGGCCGCTTGGGGTGACAGCAACCTCGGCAACTCTCGCTTCGCCCGTTCGCCCATCGCACGTGCCTCGTCGCGATTCTCGTACACCCAGCGCATCATCGCCGCTGCGTGCTCCACGCTCGGCTCGGCCCACAGCGCGTTCGCCGGGTACGGAGCCAATCCCTCGCCCACTGGCACGAGTTTGTGCTCGATGGCGATGGCCGTCGCGGGCGTCATGAACTCGACGTTTGCCGAGTAGCCCGTCGCCAGTGTCGGCTTCCCCAGCAGCATCGCCTCCGCAATCGTGAAACCGAACCCCTCTGCTCGGTGCAGGCTCACGTAGACGTCGCAGCAATCGAGCAGTGCGGTCAGTTCGTCTCGCGGCAGCACCTCATCAATGATGGTTGCGCCGACCTCTGACGCTGCGGCTTTCAGACGGGCCAAATCGTGCGGCCGCGTGCTCCCGCGGGTGACTTTGATCGCAAGGTGAGCATGATCGTCGGCACGGAACGCAGTGCGAAATGCTGCCAGCAGGCCGAGCGGATTCTTGCGCTCCATCACGCTGCCGATGTCGAATGCGAAATAAAAGAGACAGCGATCGTCGGGCAGAAGAAAGTGCGACCGCGGCCGCTTTTCAAAGCCAGGCAAGCTCACTGCAGGCAACATCGGCGTGACGATTTTCTCGGGGAACGCCTCCTGCACCGCCGCAGCACAGAACGCACTCGGCGTCCAGATTTCATCAGCGAGAGTGGCCTGTCCCGCGAGGCTGCGGGGCAAAGTGCTGAGTTCCCACGACCACGCCGCGATCCGCCAGACGCCAGACCGCAGATGCCACCCCGCGAGCGGGTACTGATCGTCGAGCGATTCGCAGACGCCGAGCTTGGCAATGGTGATGTCATACTCTTCGGGGCCGAGGATATCTTCGTCGGGCGTGTAGCGAGTGAAGCCGAGCGGTGCATCTCGCAACGAGACATGCATGCCGCGGGCCCGGATCGCGACGGCGTATTGCAGTGCTTCCTCCTGCAGGCCGCTGGGATAGCGGAAGTGTGCGAGGATGTTCACTCCCGACGTGGCAGTCGCACATGAGCGTGGTCGCTGAGCCGACCGCAGCCACCGTTCAGACACCCGATACACCGTCGCGATGTGCTGCAGATATTTGGACCAACCATGTGCTGTGAGTGCGTCCGGCACAGTGGCCTGCAATGCAGGGGTCAGCAACCAGGTCGCCGCGAGGCCGTGCGAGCGATCCTCGGTGCTCGCCAACAGTGACGAGACAATTTCCTCGCTGCTGAGCCCGAGATCAGGGCGGCCGCGCTCGAAGAGCCAGGTCGCGTAGGCTTCGCGCTGGTGAGGTGTCAGCCCGAGCGGAAACACCGCACGCAGATCGGGCCGAGCCGCGAAGACATCAAGGAGACAGTTGCTGTCGGCAGTGCGTTGGGTGAATGTCGCGTCGAAGCGATCGAGGAAGTTCGCAAGCTGCCGCGGGCAGGTGGGATCGAACACACCCCGAAAGCGCGACGGGAACAGACGCAATCGCGGCAGCGAGATCAAGTGTGCTCCTCAATACGAGCCGGAAGCGTAAGCGACGGGTGTAGTTCGGAAAAAACACTGTAGCCGTCGTTTACGCATTCGGCTCGTTGGATTGTAGCCGTGCCAGCATCCGCAGGCCGGCAGCGTCGACACTCAGCAACTCGGCGACATCCCGTCGACCCCTCTCGGCAATCGCGAACCGGGCATCGTCGGCAAAGACCGCCCGCAACTGAGCCGCGGCGTGATCGAGATCGGGCTCGGCCCAGACACTGTCCGGCGGATACGGCGGAATGTCGCCAACCGGCACCGTGGTCGCGTTCACAAGGTAGCTGTTCGCGGGCGTCATGAAATCGAGATTGCCACTGTAGGCGGTGCCGAGCACCGGTACGCCAAGGAGCATCGATTCCGCCAGGCCGAGGCCCAGCCCTTCGGCACGATGCAGCGACGCGTAGCAATCAGCGTTCGCCAACAATGCGAGCACGTCCTCGCGCGGCAGCACGCGATCAATCAGTGTGGCACCCACGCTGTTGCAGGCCGCTTTGAGCCTCGCACGATCGCCGTATTCGCCACGGCTGACCTTGATGCAAAGGTGCACGCGGTCGTCGTCGCGGAAGGCCCGCTTGTAGGCCTCGATCAGGCCAAGCGGATTCTTCCGCTCCATGACGCTGCCCATGTCAAAGCTGAAGAGCATCAGCTTGCGTTCGCTCGGCAGATCGAAATATTGGCGTGGTTTGCGCTCGAACTCCGGCAGCGACAACCCCGGCAACATCGTCACCACCGGCACACTGACGCACTTGCGATACGCCTCGGCCAGGAACGTAGTCGGTGCCCAGACTTCGCTCGCCCAGCCCAGCTCCGGTTGCCACTCCGCGGGGATGCGATCGACTTCCCAATACCACACCGCGATGCGACGGACGCCCTCGCGCATCCGAAGACCGCTGCGGCGAAAGTACTCACGGGGGAAGGTGTTCACGGCTGCGACGTAGATCGTGGTGTCGAAAAGTTCGAGGCTCTGGTAGCGCTCGCGATCGCGCCAGTCGGCAGGAAAATGCACGGGCAGATCGCGCTTGGCCACGCGAAGGTGTTGAGCTTCGAGAGCCCGCACTACGCCGGCGCAGGCTTCCTGCAAGCCCGAAGGATAGCGATAGTGACCGATGACGTTCACGCCGGGCTGGGTCAACTGTGGGAAACTATAGCTGAGATTGCGCCGCCAACTGCGTCGCACATGCTTGACAGCGAAGGTGCGCCGCAGCCACGCAGGCACCAGTGCGGCACTGGCGGGGAAATCGTGAAAGAGTTGCGGATGCTGCTGCCGAAGCTGTCGGAGTTCGTCGCACGGGCCGAGCGGCGAGCGGAGCTTGGCATTGGTCAGCCAGTTCTCCGCGATGCCAAATCGCGTTCGCAGATAGGCGATCAGCTTCGGCCAACCAACGACGGTGAGGCCAAGAGGTTCGGCGTCCTGCCAGATTGGTTGCATCAGGTAGCTGGGCACCAGTCCGCGGTCTGGTGATTCGTCGATCTCGAGGAGTATCCAGAGTGCTGCCTCGGGCGTAACGCCGAGTTCGCTTTGCCCGTGGTCGAGCAGCCAGGCGAGAAACAAGTGTCGTTGCGATGGCGTGAGTGCGAGCGGGTAGAGTTCGCGGAGATCCTCGCGGACTTCGAGGACGCGCTTGGCCGGTTCGCCGGGGGGCTGCGCGAAGCAGGCTGCCGCATGATCGCGGGCTCGCGGCGACAAGCCCTCGAGAATGTAGTCTGCGAATTCGCCGGTGGTGCCATCGGTCAGCGCGGTGGGATAGTGCCGTCGCAACGCACGGTTGCAGACCAGATTGGCGATGATGTAGCGGGCCGCGCCAGCGGGGCTGGCCTCGGCATCGTGCGGATCGATCGCCAGCGGTGCGATGCCGCGAGCGAGAAACTGCGAGTTGATGTTCGAGGCATTGAGTATGAAGTCACCGGGCGAGGCCTTCTGAAACCGTGCGCGGACGCGACCGATCAGCGACCCGATGCCCGCTTTCAGGATTGTGGACATCACGCGGCCCTCCGCTGGGATGCAGGCATCGGTGACTCGCTTCGCAGAGTGCCGGTCGTCTGCTGGAGCACGGCCTGATAGCGGTCGAGCATGGTGCCGAGCGTGGCGTGATTGTCGAAGGCCGCTCGCGACTTCCGGCCCATTTGCACACGCAACGCCGCGTCGTCGATCAGCACTGCGAGTTGCTCAGACAGAGCCTGGGCATCGTGAAATGGAAACTGCAGCGCGTTCTGATTCCAGATCACCTGTTCATCGAGTCCGTGGCAGGGCGTGCTGACGATCGGCAGGCCGAAGATCTCGGCTTCCAGAATCGAGCGGCTGAACGTCTCCATGTGAGAAGTGCAGGCAAAGACATCCGCGGCCCGAAACCAGGCGAAGACCTCCGGCGTCTCCTCGACCAGATTCACGACACTCTCCACACCGCGGCGTGTGACCAATTGCCGCATGTAGCCGCTGTATGGCACCGCGTCGCGCAACCCGACGATGTGGATCGCGAAATCGCTCCGAGTGCGCTTGAGGATCGCGGCGGCCTCGACGAGTGCATGCTGGCCTTTGCGTTCGCAGACGGTGCCGACACTGACGATGTGCGTGGAACGCGCGTCGAGGCGGAGCGACTGCCGGGCTGCCTCGCGACTCACCTCACGGCAGTAGCGGTCGATGGGGTCGGGATCGATGCCGTTGTGGATGACGCGGATATTGTGACGTACGTCGCAGCGGCGGAAGATGTCGGCTGTCTCATGCGACGCCGGTACGATACGGCTGGCGAGTGCGAATGCCCCTTCGCAGCGAGCCTGGGCATAGGGCGTGAAGAGCCGGCTCAGCACCGCATGTGAATAGCTCTCGTGGATGATCCAGACGCTCGGGATTCCCAGTCTGGCAGCCGCCTCCACGATAGGGAACATCAGGAGCGTATTCGCCAGTACGACATCCGGCTGCGTGCGGCGAAGTTCCGCCATCAAGACTTGCTGCGCCGCTTCATAGGCACGCGGCGTCCACTGAGCATCGACGAACCGCCTGGCCCACGGAGCGTCGAGGATCGACACCGGCACGTCGGCATCACGATAGACCGCGGCCCCGGCACCACCGAGCGGCGACAGGACAACTGGTTTCATCGCACCGCGATCCCGCAGGCCGAGGACGATCTCTGAGAGGTAGCGCGGCGCGCCTTCGGGGCTATTGAGGTTGTGCGCGGCGACCAGTGTTTTCAGCGGCTGCGCTGGCGTGCAGGGGATCAGGCCCGCGTCACCGGACACGACAAATGGCGGATCGAAGTTCGGGTTGGAGTACGGATCGTGGGTGCCGTGGAGCGTGCGGAAGGTCTGCCATTCGAGGGGATCGACGCTGAGGGCGGGAACGGGCTCGAATGCAGCATCACCGACGTGGACGCTGCGGAGATTGCGAGCCGCGAGCCGGGTTGCATAATCGAGTTCGAAAAGCGTTGGAAAACGCGGATCGAACCCGCCGACGCTCTCGAACATGTCGCGACGGGTGAGCAGGAGACCCATACTGGGAGCCGCGACATTGCGGGCGACCTCAGCGTAGAAGTAGTAGCTGATCGCTTCGGGCGACAGTGATTCGAAAGCCTGGACCGGGCCGTCTTCAGTGATGACAGTGCCGGCCGCGGAGCCGAGGCGGCCACCGACCGCGCCAACCCCGGGAATGCGGGCATAGGCGAGCAACCGCCCGAGCCAGTGCGGATCCTTCGCCTTCAGATCCTTGCGGATGAAGAGCAGATAGTCTTCGCTGCGGTCGGCAGCGAGCCGGTTCAGTGTTGCAGCGTTGCCGTCGTGCTCGATGACCGCCACTGTGCCTTCGCCTCGCTCCAGTGCGAGCACCGGCAGGCCGAGACGTGAAGCAAAAGCCGGCACTGCAAGCGTGGCATCGATTCCGCGGCGATTCAGGGCATATTCTACAGCACGTCGACCGCTTGTGTGTACGTAGGTCTTCACGCCCGCTGTCGACGCCGTCGAGGTTGGCAGCGATCGCCAGTGATAGAGAATCTTTGGCACATGCACGATACGGCGGGTGTGCTCGCTGGCCCGCAGCAGCAGGTCGTGATCCTGCGAACCTTCGTAGCCGGGGCGAAAGCGACCGACGCGCTCGAACAGACTCCGTCGCAGTACGGTGAAATGATTGATGTAATTGTAGCTGAGCAGCAGTTCCGGGCTCCAATCCGGCTTGTGTTGCGGATCATAGCGACGATTCTTCGCATCGATTTTGTCTTCGTCGCTGTAGACGAGATCCGCAGCGGGATCGCGAGCCAGGGCGTTGGCCACCTCCGCCAGAGCGTGCGGAGCGAGGGCGTCGTCGTGATCGAGCAGTGCAACAAATTCGCCAGTGGCCAAGCCTGCGGCACTGTTGCTGGCGTGGCAGATGTGGCCGTTGCTGCTGCGACGCACATACTTGATCCGGTTGTCGGCAGGCAAGCGGTCGAACTCCGCCAGCAGGTCCACCCGCGTCGAGCAATCGTCCGCGATACAAAGCTCCCAGCGCTCGTAAGACTGGTTCATCACCGACTGCACCGCTGCCCGAAACCAGCGCGGCTCCACCTCATAGACGGGCATCAGGATGCTGATCGTCGGCCCAGTATTCGGTACAGGTCCATCAACCGTGCGAGTAATCGCGGCGTCGTGCGGCGAACGCGGCCGCGGATGCGTCAGCTTGCGACGCAGCTTCTGCTTAGCCTGCAGGAGCTTTTCCGAGAAGCGGTCCGCCCGTGCCAGCCACCGCCACGGCGACAGCACTTGGCCAGTGAGGATCGAGTGAAGTGTCCGTGCGATCGGCCCCTTCGGAGTCGTTGTGGCTCCCCGCTCGCGGATCGACGAAAGCTCCGCGTCAAAGAGAAGGGTGTCGCGGTCGTCCAGGACGCGAACGCGGCTGATCTTCTCGAGCGGCAGTTGGGTGCTGAAGTGACCGTCGACGGAATCAGGCGTCAGGATCGCGGCGACCTGGTCGTCGTAGTGCACGAAGATGCGCTGGCAATTGCGGAAACCACCGACGCCGAGCAGTGGCATGCCGACGTACGGTTCGATGATCCGTTCGACGAAAATCTCGCGCATGCGGCGAGATTACTGGAAGCACGGCAGGGGCCGCAATGTCATTTTTCTTTGACGCAGCGGAAGCCGACGTGGCTCATACCGGTGAGCGGGTCGCCGCGGCCCCGACCACCTGGTTTGTAGCGGGCACAGAAGCCGTCGCTGCAGAGGAATGAGCCACCACGCTGGGAGCGCATCGGATTGAACCCACGGGTCGGGTCGGAGCTCGCTTTGGGTCCAGGCGGATTGTCGTGCGGACTGTACTTGTAGTAGTCGGGCATGTACCAGTCGCTGCACCACTCCCAGACGTTGCCAGCCATGTCGTAGAGGCCGTAGGCGTTGGGCTCGAAGCTGCGCACGGGAGCGGTCCCGGCGAAGCCGTCGGCTTTGCTGTTGATGTTCGGAAAGGTGCCCTGCCAGATGTTGCAGCGCCATTTGCCATCGGCGTCGGGAACGGCGTCGCCCCAGACGAAGGGCTTCTGGGCCAATCCACCCCGAGCCGCGAATTCCCACTCAGCCTCCGTCGGCAGTCGCTTGCCCGCCCACTTGCAGTACGCTATCGCGTCGTCGTAGGCGATCTGCACCACCGGATGCTGCTCGCGGCCTTCGATGTTGCTCTCCGGCCCTTCAGGGTGATTCCAGCACGCGCCCGGCTGCCATCGCCACCAGCGGGTTTCGTTGTCCCAAGGCACTTCCACCGTGGGGGGCGTGAAGACCATCGAGCCCGGCACCATGAGCTCCGCCGGGGGTTCCGGCGCACCGGGCTCGGCTTTCGACATGATCTCCTTCAGATCGGGTTTCTGCTCGGCGATCGTCTTGTAGCCCGTGGCCGCGACAAACCTGGCAAACTCTTCGTTGGTCACTTCAGTGGCATCCATCCAGAAGCCTTTCACCGTGACCTCGTGCAGCGGTTTGGCATCCACAAACCGCGGCGTCGGATCGTCGCTGCCCATATTGAACGTGCCGCCCGGAATCCAGACCATGCCGCTCGGCGGGATGTTGTTTGAAATGACGGCGATGGCGCAGCCAACTCCAGCCGCAAGGACACAGGCAATGACGAGGCGAAACTTTTTCATCACGTTAGTTTAACCCTCGACCGACGGGGTTGAGCAGGGGACGCGGCAAAGATTCAGCCATTTTCCCTAAAACGATGCTCGAATGACGCACACTCCCAAACGGATTCTTCCGGGGTTCCGCCTCAGTCTCGGCTTCACCGGGATCTATCTTTTCGCGCTGATTGTCGTGCCACTGATTGCCTGCTTCACCGTCGCGTTCTCGCTGAGCCCGGAGCAGTTTGTGAAAGCGGTTTGGAGCGACCGGGCCCAGGCGGCCTATCGCGTCACACTCGTCTCGGCACTGCAAGCCGGACTCATCTGCGTCGTCATCGGCACGCTCATCGCCTGGGTGCTGGTGCGATATGAGTTTCCCGGCAAGCGGATCGCCGACGCACTGGTGGACATCCCTTTCGCACTCCCGACGGCGGTCGCCGGGCTCGTGTTCAGCACGCTGTACGCCCCCTCCGGCTGGCTCGGGCAGTGGCTGATCCCGCTCGGCATCGACCTGTCCTACACCCGCGGTGCGATAGTGCTGGTGATGGTCTTCATCGGCTTCCCGTTTGTGGTCCGCACGCTGCAGCCGATTCTGGAGACGCTCGACGTCGATGTGGAGGATGCTGCCGCACTCTTGGGTGCCAGCCGTTGGCAGACCTTCCGCCGCGTGATCCTGCCGCCGATTCTGCCGGGCATCGTGTCCGGGTTTGCGATGGCGTTCGCCCGGGCTCTGGGCGAGTACGGCTCGATTGTCTTCGTGTCGAGCAACATCCCCGGCCGCACCGAAATCGCAGCCGTGCTGGTGGTGAACAAGCTCGAAGAGTTCAAGTACACCGAAGCGACGGCCGTGGCGTGCGTGATGCTGAGTGCGTCGTTTGCAATACTGCTTGTGATCAACCTCATCGAGCGAGCCACCCGCCGGTGGGACGTCTGATGCTTCACCATCCCAGTCAGGGCATTCGCAAGCGGCAGGATGTCGCCTGGGTCCGCGTCACACTCACCATGCTGGCACTGCTCATTCTCACGGTGCTTGTGGTTGTGCCGATCGTGGCCGTTTTTGCAGGTGCCTTCGAGCGCGGCGTGGCGACGTACGTCAGCAATCTCACCGAGCCCAGCACGCTGCATTCGATCCTGCTCACACTGGTGGTCGCTCCTGCAGCAGTGTTCTGCAATGTGATCTTCGGCGTCGCCGCGGCTTGGACCGTCACGCGTTTCCACTTCCGCGGCCGCACGCTGCTCGTGGCACTGATCGATCTTCCCTTCGCCATCTCACCCGTCGTGGCGGGACTGATGTTCGTGCTGCTGTTCGGTGCCACCGGCTTCTTCGGTCCCTGGCTCCGCGACCACGGCCTGCAGATCATGTTCACCGTTCCCGGGCTCATCCTTGCGACCACGTTCGTGACCATCCCGTTTGTAGCCCGCGAACTGATCCCGGTGATGGAAGCCCTCGGTGCTGATGAAGAACTCGCCGCGTACAGCCTCGGTGCCAGCGGCTGGCAGATGTTCTGGAAGATCACGCTGCCGAATGTGAAATGGGGCCTGCTTTACGGCATCATTCTCTGCAATGCCCGCGCGATGGGGGAATTCGGAGCCGTCTACGTCGTCGGCGGCCGCATCTCCGGCGAGACCAACACCATGCCCTTGCAAGTGGACATGCTCTTCAACGATTTCAACAGCCCGGGAGCCTTCGCGCTGGCGTCGGTGCTGACCATGGTCGCGATCGTGACACTCGGCGTGAAAGTCTGGGTCGAGAAAAAAGTTTAACCGCGACCCGGAGGCTTTGCGGAGGGAAGCGCGCCGGCGAAATCGTGCTCCCCTCCGCAAAGCCTCCGGGTCGCGGCTAACCAATATGATTTCATTTCATGTCCATCACCGCCCACAATGTGACCAAGCGCTTCGGCGGCACGACCGTGCTCGACGATGTCAGCGTCACCGCGAAGTCGGGCGAGCTTGTCGCGCTGCTCGGGCCTTCCGGTTCGGGGAAGACCACGCTGCTGCGGATCATCGCCGGCCTTGAGACTCCCGACGCGGGATCGGTCAAGTTCCTCGAAGACGACATCACCCGATCCTCCGCCCGCGACCGCAATGTCGGCTTCGTCTTCCAGCACTACGCGCTCTTCAAGCACATGACGGTGTACGAAAACGTTGCCTTTGGCTTGCGGGTACGGAAGTGGGAGTCCGCCCGCGTCGACCAACGTGTGCGCGAACTGCTCCACCTCGTGCGGCTCGAAGAGATGGCCGACCGCTACCCGGCGCAACTCTCCGGCGGGCAGCGGCAGCGGATCGCACTCGTACGGGCTCTGGCTCCCGATCCCAAAGTCATTCTGCTCGATGAGCCCTTTGGTGCGCTCGATGCGAAGGTCCGCGATGAACTCCGTGCCTGGCTGCGACGCTTCCACGATGAGTTCGACGTGACGAGCATCTTTGTGACGCATGACCAGGATGAAGCCTTCGAAGTGGCCGATCAGATCGTGGTGATGAACAACGGTCGCGTGGAGCAGGCCGGTACGCCCATGGAAGTGTTCGAGCACCCGGCGACGGCGTTTGTCATGGACTTCCTCGGCAAGGTGAACGTGCTGCCTGTGGATGAAGCCAGCGGCCGCGTGCTGATCGGCGAGTGGGTGCTCCCCGGTCACAAGGTGATGACCAACGATCGCGGCGAAGCCGGGGCCTACCTCAGGCCG
>JBGSSZ010000592.1:0-5136 GCA_041736785.1 Limnoglobus sp. | reverse complement strand
AGCGGATTCGTGATACACTCTGTCATCGCGACGGTTCCTGGATTGGGACGAGGCTTGGCGTTGCAACCTCCTCTTGTACCAACACTTGAACCGTCGCGCTATTCTGTTCGCTCAAACCATGTGAAATATCCGGGTTAGCCGGACTCGCAAGCGACTTTGGTAGTTGCTGGTGACTTGAAGACTGTACCCGTCGCTTGCTCGTCCGGCTAACCAAACCATCTCGGCTCGATCACGTTGCGGGTGTCATGTCGGAAATGCCAGGAGCCGCGGGTGTAGACCCGCGGCTCCTGCAAGTTTCGTCGAATCACGTCATGCGGATCAGCCGACCCAGGCACCGTTGAGGCTGGTGAGGTCGTTGAAGAGCACGAAGGAATTCTCGATCTCGGTAGGCGTCAGCGGGCCGCTGAGCTTGGCACCGGAGAAGGTGCGGATGCGGCTTTCGCTGCCGGCTCCGTTGCCGGTGACGATGTCGGTGGTACCATCGCCATCGACGTTCTTCGCCGTGACGCGGACGCCGGCGCGGCCATTGATGTCGCCGGTGAAGAAGTCGTAGAGCAGATCCGGGGCCGCTGGACGAACGCGGACACTCTTCGACTCGAAGACCCGCACGCGTGGCCCGCCTCCAGCCCCGGCTCCCACAAGGATGTCGTCGATGCCGTCGTTGTTGTAATCGCCACCGGCAACAAAGACGCCATCACGCAGATTCAGTTCCATCGCGAAGAAGTCGATGTAGCGATTGAGCGAGCCGCTGGCGGCAATGCTGGCCCCGGAGAAGACGCTGACGCGGGGCCCGCCGCCCGAGCCGGCTCCGGTGAGGACATCCATGGAGCCGTCGCCGTCGAAGTCACCGGTGCCGACGCGGACTCCGCCGCGGAAGACGGTGTCGTACGCGAAGAAGTCAGCGAGTCCGTCGCCGACGGCGAACGAAGTGAAGCCGGTGCCCTGGGCCGTGATCTGAGCACCGGAGAGGACGCGGACGCGGGCACCGCCACCTTTGTCGGTGCCGAGGATGATTTCAGCTTTGCCATCGCCATCAATGTCGGCAGCGGAGACGTTGACCCCGCCGCGGAAGGTGGCTTCATAGCCGAAAAAGTCGGCGATGCGCTGGTCGTTGGTGCCGTTGAAGACGATGACGCGGGGCCCGATGCCGGGGCCGGGTGCGACGATAGTGTCGAGGACACCGTCGCCGTTGACATCGGCACTGGCCACGCGGACTTCGCCGGTGAATCCGGGATACGGCGTGAGCCGCTGTCCGAGCACGGGCGTGCCGGCACCGGTGAAGGTGATCTGGGCGATGGCCGCATCGCGTCCGCCGCTCACCACGCCCGTGCGCGGAGCATCGGTCGGGGGCACTGTCGGGGGCAGACCACCGATGGGCAGCGTCTGCACGAAGGACGAATTTCCGCCGTGCAGCGGGATGAAGCCGAGATCGATGTCTGTGGCAGTACTGTTGAAGACGGCACGGCCGACACTGTCTTCGGGCGTGCTCGGCGAGATGCCGTTGATCGGGTCTTCATTGAGCGTGCCGACATTCACATTCCGCGATGCACCATTGCCCGTGGCCGTGCCCGCAGCGTTCACCGAGAGAAGCTGCGTGCGGGGGACGAACTGGCCCGCGGCGTTCACGTCGTTGAAGAGATCGCGGAGGAACGCATCACTGGCATTGTTGGCGTCCGTGATTGTTGCGTCGACGACCAGATTCGCCATCGTGGTGCTGGAGAAGGTCACAAAGCGACCGTTGCGGCTGACGTGCGGCGAATTGGCACCCGTCGAAAGCGGCTGGCCGTCGAGGCCGACCGAAATCCGCTGAGCGTTCCCCACGGTTGGTAGAGCCACGCGGTAGAAGACCTGGGTCTTCGCAGTCACGCCGTCGGCCTGGACGCCTTCCACCTGCGTGTAGACGAGATACTTGCCATTCGGGCTGACGCTGTACTGCGTGGTGTCGGCAACTGTCGTACTCGAAATCGTGCTCGGGAGCCTCTGCGAGTTCAGCACCTTCACGGTCTGTGAGTTGATGTCGGTGCGAACGTAATAGAGGTCCTGACGGAGCGCGCTGGGTGCCAGAGGGAATGGTGTGAACTGGCCATTGTTGGTGCCGACGGTGCTGGCACTGACGACGACGGCGTTGGGATTGTTGCGGGCGATGATGGCGTTCTGGGCGTTGCCGCCATTGGCAGTGATCCCAGTGTTGCCGAAGCCGAATTTCCCGGCCACACCGGTGCTGGTGATGTTGATGTCGGTGATGTCGCCGATGAGCCCGGCTTGGATGTCGTGACGGAAGGCTTCCTGGTTGGGCCCGCCGGTGGCCGCGTTGACGGTGGTGACGCGGATGTTGCCGACGGGGCGGATGAGGCTGAAGTCGATATCGGAGGCGTAGCCGGTGCCGAGGAAGAGCTGGGGATTGACCGCCGCGGTGTCCACGACGAAGAGGGCTCCGCCGATGTCGTTGGCGAGGTAGCGACCACTGGGGTCGACGCTGACGCCATCACCGCCGGCAGCGTGACCGTAGGTGCGGATGAAGTCGGGGTCGCTGTCAGCTGTGCCACTGGTGGTGCCGGCCGACATGACGCTGATCTGCGCCCCGGCGTTGACATCGAAATTCGTGACGAAGACGTCGTTGGTGTTGCCCGCGTCGACGATGATACCGGCACCGAATGCCGTGGGCTTGCCCTTGCTGTCGGTGTACCACGCATCGACGCGGGAGACGAAACCGACGTAGGTGCCGTCGCTGTTGATGCCCGGGGTGTCAGAGGAGCCGTAGCGGCCAAAGGCGACGGTCGCGCCGCCGGTGTCGGCACTGGCCACGGTGCGGCTGGCGAGCTCGAGATTGCCGCTCTTGGATTCCCAGCGGAACACGTCGAGCGTGTTCGCGAGGTCCATCACCGTGGTGTTGGTGCTGAACGGGGCATAGGTGCTGGTGGCGAAGTCCTCGTCGAGCCGGGCGGCGTTGACGACGGTGCTGAAGCCGACGTACAGGCCGTTGCCGCTGATGACGGCTTTGTTGAACGATGGCAACACGGGAGCACCATCGACAACCGCCTGCAGGGCAAACGACTGCGGAGCCAGACGCGTGGCGGCGTAGTCGTAGTTCGTGCTGGTGATCTGCGGCAGGGCTGTCACCATGCGGGTGTCGCCGGTCTGCAGATCGCGCCAGAAGAGATCGTTGGTGCCCGGGATATCGACCTGGCCCACAACGAGGTCAGTCGCCTTGGATTCGAAGATCACATAGCGGCCGTCATCGCTCTGGCCGAGGATGTTCGAGGGCTGGTTGGCCGAGCCGAGGAAGCTGTTGTTCAGATCGAACAGACTGGCGGCGGGGACGATGCGGTCGTCGAGTCGATCGACCGTAAGGCCCATCGGGCGGGGAGTGCGGGGCGTGCGGCTGTCGCGCAGCCAGCGCTTGATCGTCGCGAACGGCATGGGAAAACCTCAGAGCAACTTGTCCGGAGCGGAAGCGCCGCTGCCGTTGTCAGTTTCGACGAGAACGAGCCCGCGGCGGATTGCCGACGATTTTCATTCTACGCCGCGTCACTGACCACGGTCTACCGCACAGTCATCGACCGCAGGAAGTGCCGCCACGCCGCGGAGGGGCGACTTTCAGCGAACCCGTCACTTCTCATGCCGTGCCAAACCCTGTTCATGGCTTTGTTTGCAAACGCGCCGGAAGTGTTCTAGATCATGTGACGACGCTAACTGGAGCAGAGTCCGCGGTCGGTCGAACCCCCATCTCGATTGTCGCCGCTCCAGTCCGAAGAATCGATCCCGCTCGTTCCATCGCACTCACCCGCACGCCCGGTCCCCCACCGGTGCGCCGGAGACGTACCGCTTATGGCCCGCGCACACCGCTCGATCCTCAACCCGATCGAGGCCCTGGAAACACGCCTCTGCCCGGCGATCACCTTCCAGTTCGATTATCGCTTCGATACAAGCGGATTCTTCAGCGATCCCGCCCGTCAGGCCACACTCGAGCAAGTTGGTCGCGATCTCGGCAGCCGCCTCGACAATCAATTGGGAGCCATCGCTCCCGGCGGCGGTAACACCTGGTCCGCTCTCTTCTTCAACCCCGCCACGGGCCTTCAGAGCGAAGTGCCCAATCTTTATGTGCCCGCTCAGACAATCGTTATCTTCGTGGGTGCCCGCAACCTGGCCGGCTCCGAAGCAGGCATCGGCGGCACGGGTGGCTACAGTGCGGGCGGACAATCCGCATGGTTCAACCAAATCGCCCAACGCGGCCAATCTGCCTACTCCCTCTGGGGCGGCAGCGTCAGCTTCGACAGCGACGCCAACTGGCACTTTGGCAGTGAAAGTGGCCTCGCCAGCAACGAAATCGATTTTTACACCGTAGCCACGCACGAGTTGGGCCACGTGCTCGGCTTTGGCACCGCACCTGGCTTCGACACGATGATCAGTGGCCGCAGCTTTGCGGGGGCGAATTCCATTGCCGCAAACGGCGGCGTCGCTCCTTCGCTCTCCAGTGATTTGAGCCATTGGGCCCAGGGGAGCGAAAGCAACGGCCAGCCCGCGTCGATGCAGCCTTATGTGCTGCTGGGCCAGCGTTATGGCTTCAGCCAGCTCGATTTCGCGGGCCTGGCGGATGTTGGCTGGACCGTCACGAGCCCGGTGCCGGTCGGCCCACCGATCATCGATTCCACGCATCCGCCGATCATACTCAGCGGCACGAGCAACGGGCTGGCGCAGACCGTGCGCTATATTGATGGACAAATTACGCCCGACGCCACGGCAGTGCGACCGTTCGCCGACTACAACGGCGTGCTCCGCGCGATCGCCGCCGATGTGAACGGCGACACTATCGCGGATACGGTCTACGCCACTGGCCCCGGCGGTGCGAGCCGCTTCACGATCATCAATGGCGCGACAGGCACACCGTTGATCTCGCCATTCGTAGCTTTCGGCGACGACTTCAATGGTGGTCTCTTCCTGGCTGCGGCGGACATGGACAATGACGGCCACGACGAAATCATCATCAGCCCCGATGAGGGTGGCGGCGGCCGCGTATCGGTGTTTTCCTTCGCCAACGGCCGCGTGACCCGCACCGGTGACTTTTTCGGCATCGACGACACCGGCTTCCGTGGCGGAGCCCGGGTCGCGGCGGCCGACCTCAACGGCGACGGCACG
>JBGSSZ010000512.1:0-15707 GCA_041736785.1 Limnoglobus sp. | reverse complement strand
ACCGCGTGGTCTGGCTCGGTCGGGCCAGCACCGACGAACTCATCGGCGCGTACCTCGCCTCGACGGCGTACTGGTTCCCGAGCAACGCCCGGGCGGAGGGCTTCGGGCTCGTGCAGGTCGAAGCGATGGCGGCGGGCTGCCCGGTGATCAACACGTCGATCGCGCACAGTGGTGTGCCGTGGGTGTCGCCCGACGGCGTGAGCGGGTTGACGGTCCCGATCAACGACGCTGCCGCGTTTGCTGCGGCTGCGAGGCGAATCCTGGACGAACCGGGCTTGCGCGACCGATTGTCTGCCGGGGCCCGGGCTCGGGGTGCGGTCGAGTTCGATCAGTTGACCATGGCGGAACGCTGCCGGACGGTATATTCGGAGTGTCTCGGGCGATGATTGCGGTGTTTGCCGGGTGCGGGCCGGTTCCCAGCCGCACGCCAGCGGGTATAGTGGCGGAACAGTGATCGATGCCGGGTCTTTGAGCGATATGTCCATACCGACGCAACAATTTCAGAGGATGCCAGCGCCGCAGCGGATGCGGCCGGTGGCGTTTCCATCCAGCAGCTACTGGCTCTTCGCGGTCATCGTCATTCAGTTGCTCTGTCAGTTGGGGATGCTGTCGGAGTTCTTGTCGCCGATCCGGATTGTCTTCCGCTCCGGCTCGTATGTGATCAACATTGCCGCCCTGCTGATCGCGTTCGGTCCGCGCCGGCAACCGCACCATCCCGCATTCTGGCTGGGCTGGTTCATTCTGATCTGGGTCGCACTGCAGTTTCTGAACCCGACGACCAACACGGCACTGTCGGCACTGGCCAGTTGGGTGTTTACGGCCTCGATTCTGGCACCGCTCTTCTGGGTGCCACGACTGCAGATTACTCCGCAGGTGATCCGCGGCGTGATCATTTGCCTCTGGGGCTTTCACTCGCTGAGTTCCGTGTTTGGCGTGTTGCAAGTCTACTATCCGGGTCAGTTTCAGCCGGCGGTCTCGCAGGCGGTGCTCAACAACATGTTCCAGGGGAAGAACGTCGAGATTCAGATCGCCGGCGGTGAGACTATCTTTCGCCCCATGGGGTTGACCGACATCCCCGGCGGGTCCGCGTCCGCAGGGCTGTACGCGTTTGTGTTCGGGCTCGGGCTGTTCTCGCTGAGCCGCGGATTCGGCTGGACCACCATTAGTCTGCTTTCGCTGCCCGTGGGTCTGTTCTGCATCTATGTGAGTCAGGTTCGCGTGATGCTCGTGCTGGGCGTGATCATCTCGCTCGTCTACGCATCGCTGCTTGCAGTCACGCGCCGCTTCGGGAGTGCGGTGCGTACCTCGTTCATCGTGCCCGTCGTCATGGCCGGTGCATTCGTCTGGGCCGTCGCGCTCGGCGGCGAGGCCACAACGGCCCGCTTCGAACTCCTCATCTCCGAAAACCCCGACGAGGTCTATGCGAAGAGCCGCGGCAACTTCCTCGAAGAGACGCTCAACGAGCATATTTTCGATTACCCCTTTGGAGCCGGGCTCGGTCGCTGGGGCCAGGTGAATACCTACTTCGGCGACCCCACCATCGAAGATTCCTACAGCCTCTGGGCCGAAATCCAGTGGACCGCCTGGGTCTACGACGGCGGCGTGCTGCTGGTGGTTGCGTACCTCTCGGCCATGTTCGTCGCGATGTGGGGCACGGCTAAAGTCGCGTTCAGTCCGGACATGCCCGACATCTCCGGTTGGGCCATGCTCATCCTCGCCTACGATGTGGCTATGCTTGCGCTCACGTTCTCATTCGTGCCGTTCAATGGTCCGCAGGGCGTGGAATTCTGGATGCTCAATGCGATGATCTGGACCGCAGGCCGGCACTATCCCCGGAGAGCGGTGTGGCACGCTGGCTGATCGCCGCTTCCGACTTCGTCACCACCGGCGGCATGGATATCGCCAACTGGCATCTGGCCCGATGGCTGGCGCAATCCGCACCTGTCGAACTCGTTTCGCACCGCGTCGATCCCGATCTGGCGAAATTGCCCAACATGACTGTGACGACCGTCAACCGCCCGTGGAACATGAACATGCTCGGCGAGCCACGGTTGCGCCGGACTGCCTTTGCACGGGCTCGCGACTATGCACCGCCGAACCGCATCATCGCCAACGGTGGTAACTACCCGACCTCTGACATCAATTGGGTCCACTACGTTCATGCGGCATTTGAGCCTGTCACCGCCGGCTCGCTGCTGCGACGACTGAAGACCCGCTATCACCACCGCCAATGCTGCCGCACGGAGAAGGCAGCGTTCGAGGCGGCGAAGGTCATCATCTGCAACAGCAAGCTCTCCGCCACTCAGATCACGAAACACATCGGCATCGCAGCCGACAAAATGCGCGTGGTTTATTATGGCAGCGACAAGGACGTGCTCAAGCCGATCACGCCGGAGGACCGTCGCGAGGCGCGGGCCATGCTGGGCTGGGAAGAGCGGCCGTGGGCGATCTTTATCGGTGCCCTCGGCGACCGCCGCAAGGGCTTCGACGTGCTTTACGCCGCGTGGCGGGCACTCTGCTCAGAAGCGTCGTGGGATGTGAATCTCGCCATTGTCGGTCGCGGTGCGGAACTCGCCGCCTGGCAGCATCGTGCAGCCGAGGACTCGCTCACCGATCGTATGCACTTCCTCGGCTTCCGCGACGATGTGCCGAAGGTCTTGGCCGCTTGCGATGTGATGGTGCATCCCGCCCGCTACGAAGCCTATGGCTTGGGCGTCCACGAAGCGGTTGCCCGCGGCCTGCCAGCGATCGTCAGTGCGGCAGCGGGTGTCAGCGAACGGCTCGCCGGGACACTCGACGACTTGCTGCTCGCCAATCCGGAAGACGCGGCGG
Organism: Limnoglobus sp.; assembly: GCA_041736785.1. Taxonomy (GTDB): domain Bacteria; phylum Planctomycetota; class Planctomycetia; order Gemmatales; family Gemmataceae; genus JBGSSZ01. The sequence continues at coordinate 12,875 of JBGSSZ010000512.1, read as the reverse complement.
ACCTCGAAGCCAAGCTGCGACTCTGGCGACGGAGCCACGACGAATATCACAGTCGCACCGCTCCGCTCGCGGAGAAAATCCGTTCCTACACCTGGGACGACATGGCTCGCGATTTTCATTCTGCCGTGCAGTGTTGATCATGGACGCCGGCTCTCCCCTGATCCTCATCGTCTTCGGCACGCGGCCCGAGGTCATCAAAATGGCACCGGTGATCCGCATGCTGCGAGCCGACACGCGATTGCGCACGCAAGTCTGTGTGACGGGGCAGCATCGCGAGATGCTCGATCAGATTCTCGCGACGTTTGGGATCGTGCCCGATCTGGATCTGAATCTGATGCAGCCGGGCCAGACGCTCGCGAGCCTGACCGCCAAGCTGGTGACTGAACTCGATCGCGTCCTGCAGGAGCAATTGCCAAATCTAGTCCTCGTGCAGGGCGATACAACGACTGCGTTTGCCACCACACTCGCGAGCTTCTATCGCAAGGTTCCCGTCGGTCACGTCGAAGCAGGACTGCGGACCGGCAACCTGCAGAGCCCGTGGCCCGAAGAAGCGAACCGCCTGTTGATCAGCCGGCTCGCGACATTGCACTTTGCCCCGACCGAAGCGACACGACAGAATCTCCTCGCGGAAGGCGTCGCCCCGACGCAGGTCCACACCACTGGCAACACCGTGGTCGATGCGCTGCTGCAGACGGTGCGGGAGATTGAGCGTCATCCACCCGCAATTCCGGGCCTGTCGCCGGAGATCATCGAAAGCACTGCTCGGCTGGTGCTCATCACGGGCCATCGCCGCGAGAGCTTCGGTGCGGGTTTTGAAGCCATCTGCCGCGGCATCTCCGAACTCGCCCGACGCTTTCCGGATGTGCAGTTCGTCTATCCCGTCCATCTCAATCCGCAGATCCGCGAACCGGTGCAGCGGATTCTGTCGCGTGCGGAGCATGCCAATTTGCACTTGCTGGAGCCGCTGCCGTACCGCGAATTCGTCGCACTCTTCCGACGTGCGACGCTCGTGCTCTCCGACAGTGGCGGCGTGCAGGAAGAAGCTCCGAGCCTGGGCAAGCCCGTGCTGCTGATGCGTGACACCACGGAGCGTCCCGAAGCCGTGGACGCGGGCGCTGTCAAGCTCATCGGCACCGACACGGAGCGCATCGTGTTGGAAGTCAGCCGACTGCTGACCGATGAACCGCACTACCGATCGATGAGCATAGCGACGAATCCCTTCGGCGATGGTCACGCGGCCGACCGCATCGCGGCGCACTGTGCAGAGTTTGTGCTGGGTCCGAGATGATCGCGAAACCGCCCAGTGTCTGGCATCTGCTCAGTCCCGATTTTCCACCCAAGCTCGGCGGGGTCGGCGATCACAGTGCGCTGCTCGCGGGTGAGTTGGCCGAACGGGGCCACGAGGTGCATGTCTGGACGAGCAGCGCGGACGCCGAGTCGCACACGCCGGGAATCAGCGTGCATCGTCTGCCGGATTTCCTGAGTACGGGGCGACGACTGCTGGATCGTGGGCTGCAGGAGTTTGCTGCACCGCGGACGCTTTTCGTGCAGTACACGCCGCAACTCTACGGCCTCACCGGGCTCAATCTGCCGTTTGTGAACTGGCTCCTGCGACGACGCTACCGGCACCATGACGATGTGCGGGTCAACTTTCACGAGGTGGCGTTTCCCTGGGTGCCGCGGCCGCTCAAACACAATCTGATCGCCGCCACAAACCGAGTCATGGCAGCCGGGCTGATCCAGGCAGCGAACCGAATCTACCTCTCGACGCCCGCCTGGGAACAGCCGCTGGTGCGACTCGGTGCCCGTCGTGACACGATGACGTGGCTGCCAATCATGTCTAACATTCCCGTCGTCGCGTTGTCGAACCCGCGGCCGCACAACGCTCCGCCGGTGGTTGGGCACTTCGGCACCTACGGCGGCTTCCTGGCACCGCTGCTGCAATCATCACTGAAAGAAATCATGCAGAGTACGGATTCCAGGATTCGGCTGATCGGCTCGGGCGGAGATGCATTCGCACGGGACTTCTCAAGTGCACATCCACAGTGGGCGGGCCGACTGGATGCTCCGGGTCAGCAATCTGCCGCGGCCATCTCGGCCGCAATCCAGACCTGCGATGTGATGATTCAACCCTATGTCGATGGCCTGAATGCCCGCCGTGGCAGCGCGCTGGCAGCACTCGCACACGGTGCGGCCGTCGTCACCAATGTGGGAGCGAACACGGAGAGCTTCTGGCAGACCGCGGATCCGCCACCGCTGGCACTGGTGCCAGTCGAGAAGGTCGCCGCTGAAGCCGTGGCACTCCTGACTGACGACGCCCGACGCCGAAAAATGAGCGAGTGTGCCCGACGATTCTACAACAGCACTTTTTCCACGCAGGCGCGGATGGACTGCTTGCTGAACGGGGCGCCGGCATGAGGTTGGCCGTGCTACCTGATTTCGTGGAGGAAGGCTGGCTCAGCATGGAGTACTGTGCGGAGCGGTTGCTCGCTCATCTGCCGGACGCGGTGCGGATGTGTCCGCCCTATCACCGCTACGCGACTCGGCTCTCGGGCCGCCGCAAGGCTGTGAACGCCGACCGCGTCATCAATCGCTACATTCGCTATCCGCGATTTGCTGCTCGCATCCAGCGCGACTTTGATGCGTTTCACATCGTCGATCACAGCTATGCTCACCTGGCTCGCAGTGTGCCTGCCGAGCGTGTCGGCGTCTACTGCCACGACCTCGATACCTTCGGCGGCGTGCTGAAGCCCGAGCGACACTCCCGCTGGTTCCGCGAACTGGGCGAACATCTGCTGATCGGGCTCCGCCGTGCCACAGTGGTGTTCGTGAACGCTCAGGAGACGCGTCGGCAGTTGATCGCTCATGAACTCGTCGGCGCGGAGCGCATCATCCACGCACCGCTGGGCGTCGCTGAGGAGTTCACAACGACTCCCTCAGCCGTGAATCTGCCCTGGCTCGACACGCTTGGTGCGTCGCCCTGGATTCTCCACGTCGGCAGTTGCGTCCCACGCAAGCGGATCGACGTCCTCCTCGATCTTTTCGCCGAAGCACGGCGTGCGATCCCCGACCTGCGTCTGCTCAAAATCAGCGGCGAGTTCAACGCCGCACATCAGGCCCAAATTGATCGATTGGGACTCCGCTCCGCGATCACCCATCAACAAGGCCTGAGCCGTGCGGAGTTGGCCGCGGTCTATCGGGCCGCGCCGCTGGTGGTCATCCCCAGCGAAGCGGAAGGCTTCGGCCTGCCAGCACTGGAAGCCGTCGCGTGCGGAGCGAAGGTCTTGGCCAGCGATCTGCCGTCGCTGCGTGAAGCCGGGGGCGACGCGGTGGTCTATAGACCCGTCGCCGACATTCCGGCGTGGAGCCGCGCCGTGGTGGAGGCGTTCGAGCAGCCGACGCTTTGGCCCGATGCCTCCCGTCGTGCGGCACACGCGGCGGAGTTCACCTGGGTCAGGCACGCGGCTATCATCCAACGCGCCTACGAAGCGTTGCTGCAGCGCGGAGCACCGCGATGAAGCCGCGGCTCCTCTTCATCAATCCGGTCGGCACCATCGGCGGTGCAGAGCAAGTTTTGCTCTCCATGGCTCGGCAGCTTGGTCAGTACGATGTCAGCGCGGTGCTGCTGAGCGACGGCCCGCTGCGGGATCGCCTCGCTGCACTCGGCGTGGATGTCCGCGTTCTCGAGTTGCCCGCGTCCGCTGCCGAATTCGGAGACTCGAAACTCCGGGGTCAGAGCCGTCTGACATCGGTTGCGACAATCGCTTCTTCGGGCATACTGGGCACACCCGGAGTGCTGAAGTTCATCCGCCGGGCCCGCACGCTCCTCCGCAAGCTTCAGCCCGATCTCATCCACTCCAACGGTCTCAAAACCCACATCGTCACAGCGTTCGCTGCACCGACCGGCGTGCCGTTGCTTTGGCACGTCCACGACTACTACTCGCAGCGACCGCTCATCGCCCGCATGCTCCGACACTTTGCGGGCGGTGTCTCTCAAGCTATCGCCATCTCAAACGACATGGTTCGCGATGTCGGCACCGTGCTGCCCGACGTGCCGACCACGTTGCTCTACAACCGGGTGGATACGGAGCGATTCAGGCCTGCACCCGCGAGCACGGTCGATCTCGATCAGCTTGCTGGCTTGCCCCCGCTTGCGGCAAGTGCCCTTCGCGTCGGCCTCGTCGCTACCTACGCAATCTGGAAAGGGCACGACGTCTTCCTTGATGCTATCGCCCGCATTCCGTCAAACCTCGCGGCTCGCTTCTACATTGTCGGCGGGCCGATCTACAGCACCGCCGGTTCGCAGTGGAGCCGAGCCGATCTTGAAGCACGGGCCAGGACGCTGGGCATCGCCGACCGCGTGGGGTTCGTGTCGTTCCAGACCGACACCGCCGCCGTCTATCGCTCGCTTGATGTGATGGTGCATGCCAGCACGCGGGCGGAGCCGTTCGGATTGACCATCATCGAAGCGATGTCGTGTGGCACGGCGACCATTGTGGCGAATGCCGGTGGTGCCCGCGAACTCTTCACCGATGGCGTGGACGCCATTAGCCATCGTGCCGGCGATCCCGATTCTCTCGCGACGGCGGTCACGGCGCTGATCACCGACGACGCCATGCGAACGAGCCTCGCCGCGAACTCGCGAGCCACGGTGCTCGAGCGATTCTCCGAAGCGAGCCTCGGTCCGGATCTGGCCCGCGTGTACTCACCGTACCTTGAAAAAAACCGCTGTGGAATTAGAACAAAGTGACGCATTTGAAGCCAGCCTCGTGGATGTTGAAAGACAGGTCCCTACGCCGATGACGATTGCAGACGCAGCACCGCCCGTGACGCGGATTCGCCCGAGCGGTGGCTGGCGCGCGATCAATCTCGCCGAGGTCTGGCGCTACCGCGATCTGCTCTTCTTCCTCACCCTCCGCGACATCAAGCTCCGCTACAAGCAGACGTTTCTCGGCGTCGCCTGGGTCGTCATGCAGCCGCTGCTCACCGTCGCGATCTTTACGGTCTTCTTCGGCAAGCTCGGGAAAATGCCCTCCGACGGTCAGCCCTACGCGCTCTTCGTGCTCGTCGCGATGTGCCCGTGGCAGCTATTCGCCTATGCCCTCACGCAGTCGAGCAACAGCCTCGTCAACGAGCAGCGACTCATCACCAAAGTTTACTTTCCCCGACTCATCGTGCCGATGGCGTCGGTCCTCGCCGGGATCGTCGATTTCCTCGTCACGCTCACGCTCGTGATGATCGGCATGCTCTACTACGGCGTCGACTTTTCGTGGACGATCATCTTCGTGCCATTCCTGATGCTCTTCACCCTGCTGGCGGCACTTGCCGTCGGTTTGTGGTTCAGCGCGCTGAACGTGCAGTATCGCGATGTCCGCTACATGATGCCGTTCCTGACGCAGATGTGGCTGTTTCTGACGCCAATTGCCTACCCGGCGAGCATCGTGCCGGAGGCGTACCGCGGGCTCTACGGCTTGAACCCGATGACAGGTGTGGTCGAGGGGCTGCGCTGGGCGATGCTTGGCACGCAGGCTCCAGACACGGTGCTGCTGGCCACGTCCGTCGGCGTCGTGGTGGTCGCCCTCGCGGGTGGTATGGCGTACTTCCGCCGCATGGAAAAAACCTTCGCGGATGTCGTGTAGCCATGAGCGAGCAGGCTATCCGCGTCGCCGGGCTCGGCAAGAAATACCACCTGGGTTCGGTCCGGGCGGCGTATTCCACTATGCGCGACAGCCTCCGCATGGTGGCCCAATCCACCCTCCGTGGCCTGATCCGCAAAGCCGAACGCGTCGAGCGACGACCCTCCTTCTGGGCCCTGAAGGACGTCGGGTTTGAGATCAATCGCGGCGAAGTGGTCGGCATCATCGGCCGCAACGGTGCTGGGAAAAGCACGCTCCTCAAGATCCTCTCCCGCATCACCGAACCGACCGAAGGTGAGATCGATCTTCACGGCCGCGTCGGCAGCCTTCTCGAAGTTGGCACCGGCTTCCATCCCGAACTCACCGGCCGCGAGAACATCGCCCTCAATGGTGCCATCCTCGGCATGCGGCGAGGCGAAATCGCCAGGAAGTTCGACGACATCGTCGCCTTCGCCGAGATTGAGAAGTTCATCGACACGCCGGTGAAGTACTACTCCAGCGGCATGTACACCCGGCTGGCGTTTGCGGTGGCCGCCCACCTGGAGCCGGAGATTCTGATTGTCGATGAAGTGCTCGCCGTCGGCGACGCGGAGTTCCAGAAGAAGTGCCTCGGCAAAATGGGCGAAGTCGCCGCTGGCGGCCGCACGGTGCTCTTCGTCAGCCACAATATGAGCGCGGTCCAGGCACTCTGCCGAAGATGCCTGTTGCTCTCCAAGGGCGAGTTGACGCTGAATGGCCCTACTGAATCGGTTTTGCCGGTTTATATGTCACAAGCCAAGACTGTCAGTGAGTATGTCAGAACAACCCCGTCGGACAAGTCAATCGCATTGCACTCGGCAGCGATTGATATTATTGACGAACCGACGCGGCAAATATTGAAACTGCGCACGGAAATCACATCCGACTCGACTTCGAATGTCAGCATCGATATTCGACTTCTCGACATGAGCGGGACAGCAATCGGTTTCGCAGCAGTCGGCAGTTTCAACTCCAGTCAATCCATTGAGCTTCGAAAAGGGCAGACGGTTGTGGTCTCCGAACACGACATCAGCATGCTGGCACAGGGATCGTACCAGGTGCAGATTGATATTGCTCAGCCGACATTCGGGTATTTTGACCGTATCGAAGGCTTTCTGGGTTTTGACTGCGTGGCTTCACCGCAGCCCGGCTGCTATCGTAGAATGCAACAGTCCTGGGGTTTCGGTAGCGTCGAGTTTCCCTATATCTCACACAGCGTCCAGTTGCTATAATCTTTCAAACAAGTTCGCCTAGGTCGGTTTCATGGAACAAGAGCCACAATTATTTTCAAAACAGGCTGATTGCCCTAGTTGTGGATCTACGAGTGCGAGCATGGCGCATTTTGACGGATCCGGATTTCAAACCGCTATTGATAACAGAATCTTTGAACAACCCGCGTATCAGGTGAAACGCTGCAGGGGGTGCGGGCTAGTGTACAAAAGCGACATCGCGTCAGCTTCGGTCCTCAGCGAATACTACACCATCAAAAACTATCGTGATTGGGTGCCGACCGATCTGTTTCCAACCGACGCAAAAGTCGTTTTGTCACTTTCAACTATCCCAGCGGGCGGGCGTGTTCTTGATTTCGGCTGCAGCATCGGACGTATCTTGAGCAACTTCGTTAAGACTCACAAATGCTTCGGCGTCGAGGTCAACGAGGTCGCAGCAGCGGAAGCGACCAAAGCCGGGATCACGATTCTGTCTGCGGAGGCGGCACTCGATCCCGGTCAGCCGCCCTTCGATGCCATCCTGCTGATGGACGTGTTCGAGCATCTATCACAGCCGACCGAGCTCCTGGCCAGTTTGGCACGTCGTCTCACCCCGGACGGAAAGCTGTTCATTGCCACGGGTGACGCCGATGCACCGGCCATCGCGGGCGATCCGGCCAACTTCTGGTACTTTCGGAATATCGAGCATCTCTGCATGATCACGCGGCAGTACGCGGAGTATTTCGCAGCCAGGAACAATCTGACTCTGGCGGGCTGGGATCATGTCAGCCATTACTGGTCCGGTACCCGCGGCCGGGCCCAGCAATGGCTGTTTGATCTGGCGTATCGGGTCTTTCATCGCGGTCATTCGCCACTCTTGAAGCCCGTGTTCAGCCTGACTCCGCGGATCCGGCGGGCCCGGCATTGGAAGGAGCGGCCTGTCCGCAACACCACCGCGGACCACGTCGTCGCGGTGTTCACGCCGTTGAAATCGTCGTCGGGAGTCGCAAAACTTTCACCATGAAAACTTTGCTCGTCACTGGTTCGTCCGGCCTCATCGGCTCCGAGGTCGTGGCGCACTTTGCGCCGCAGGGCTGGAGCATCGTCGGCGTTGACAACAATCAGCGAGCCGACTTCTTCGGACCGCAAGGCGACACACGCTGGAACCAGTCGCGGCTCGTGGAACGATTCAAGAACTTCACACACGCCGAACTTGACATCCGCAATCGCACCGATGTGCTCAAACTCCTCGAAGACGTGAAGCCGGATCTGATCGTTCACACCGCGGCGCAGCCGAGCCACGATCTTGCGGCAAGCCGGCCGTTCGACGATTTCGACGTCAACGCTGTCGGCACGCTCAACCTGCTCGAAGCCACCCGCCGTCACAAAGCCGACGCGGTCTTCGTGCACATGAGCACCAACAAAGTCTACGGCGACCGCCCGAACTCGATCAAACTCAAAGAACTCGCCACTCGCTGGGACTACGACGATCCCGCCTATGAGCACGGCATCGCGGAGAGCTTCCCCATCGACCAGAGCAAGCATAGCCTGTTCGGTGCGAGCAAGGTCGCCGCGGATGTCATGGTGCAGGAATACGGTCGCTATTTCGGCATCCGCACCTGCTGCCTGCGTGGCGGCTGCCTCACCGGGCCCAACCACTCCGGGGTCGAGCTTCACGGCTTCCTCTCCTTCCTCGTCAAGTGCAATCTCGAAGGACGCACCTACAAAATCTTCGGCTATCAGGGCAAGCAAGTCCGCGACAACATTCATTCGCACGATGTCGCCCGCTTCATCGAAGCGTTCTGGAATGCGCCCCGCGTGGCTGAGGTCTACAACATCGGCGGCGGCCGCGACAACTCCGTCAGCATCCTGGAAGCGTTCGATCGCGCCGCTCAGGCGAGCGGCAAGCCGATGAAATCCGAATACGTCGACCAGAATCGCGAAGGCGATCACATCTGCTACATCAGCGATCTGCGGAAGATGTACGATCACTTCCCGGCGTGGCGGCTGACCAAAAACCTCGACGACACCTTTGAGGAGATGGTCGCAGCGTGGAAAGGGCGGCTGGCATGAGCGAAGTCCCGGGCCGAGATACACTTCCACGACTTCTCATCATTTCCGATGTCAATGTTGAGAGAGCCGCAGGGGGGTCGCTTGTCCTTTATCGACTCCTATCAGAGTATCCGGCGGAGCGGATCTACGTTTGCGCACGCCCGTTTCGCTCGTGGGATGGACCTACGAAGCGTTTGGATGGTGTAACGTACCGAGATCTGGAATACAAAACACCCCGCTATATTCACAGCCGCTTTAATCCATTCTGGCCGCTCTGGCAGGCACGATATGTGACTCGCTATCAACAGCAAGTCATATCAATGACGAATAGCTTTCGGCCACAAGCTGTTATGTCGGTTGCACATGGTTTTCTTTGGTTTGTGGCCAGTGCGGTTGCAAAGAGACTCGGCTTGCCACTCCATCTCATTCTGCATGACGACTGGCCCTTTATGAACTGCCATACTGGCCCGGAGTGGTTACGCCCGCGAGTCGTAAGCAGTCTCGAGAGCCTCGTCCGAAAGCAAGTGACGAGTGCGGAGCGAGTTTATGCCGTCAGTCCTGGAATGGCAGAAAAGTATCCTGGGCGTAGTTGTATCCTCTATCCCTCACGTGGCGAAGACAGCCCAGTCCCAAGATTACGACTCTGCGATCGGTCTGCGCGACCGTTTGTACTCGCATATGCAGGGATGATTCATCAGCACTCGATCGCTAGAATGCTGGCCGAACTTTCGACACAGTTAAAAATCTGCGGAGGCATATTGGATTTATACACGCCCTACAGCTCGGAGAAACTAGCAGGCTTTGGACTGAACCAATCGAATATTCGACGGGTAGGGTTCTTCTCCGCCAAGGAAATGGCAGACCGCGTCGGGCGCACAGCACAAGGTCTGTTCTTGCCAGCCTCGTTTGCTCCTTCTGATGCGCGGGATGCGAGTACACTTTTCCCGAGTAAGCTCGCCGACTACACTGCAATTGGTTTGCCGCTGCTGATCTGGGGTCCGGAATACAGTTCCGCGGCCCGATGGGCTCTCGACAACCCTGCGGCCGCATTGTTGGTCACAAATCCAGATCCGCAGAAGTTGTCCGAGAGGCTTCTCGTACTGAGTTCGGGAGGCAGCGCACTGACGCACCTCGCCGAGGCCTCGATTTCAGCAGGCGCGCGGGATTTTTCTGCAGATGCGATCAGAAGCCGGTTTTATGACATGCTGCTGACGCCCAACACCAGTCGCATGCGATCAAAGTAATGGCAATGTGCTCACTCACAATTGTGTGCAACGCCCCGTACGGTGGTGGTGGTCAAGGCCAGCATCTTGCACAGGTGGTCGAAGATAGTCAGGATCTATACTCCGAAATCCGATACTATTGTGCTCTCGCGAGAGCGGACGATCCTCGCGGGCAGGCTATTAGCGTGCCGCGATGGGTGCAATGGCTGTCTCGCATTCCTCCTTGGCGCATGGATGCCGGCCTCCGCGGCGATCTTGTCGCGAGATTTTTTCAAAAGAGGGTGCTCAATCAGTTAAAGATGCATGGAACCCTATTGGGATTTTCCGGTTGTTGCCGCTCGGTGCTTCAATCTGCGCGCCGTTCTGGCGTGGATTCGCTGCAAGTAGAATCCCCGACTCTGCATGGCTCCGTCGTCCGGAGACAATTGGACAAAGCAAGAAACCGGTATCCACTGGAACACAGCTGGATGGGTCAGGGCTATTATCGGAATACACTTGTGGAGTATGAACTCGCTGATTCGATTTGGGTCAATTCCAACTACGCCCGCGAGACATTCCTACATGAAGGTGTTCCTGAGGGGAAACTCCGTGTCAGGAGGCTGCGCATTCATCCTCGATTTCGACCCCCTGAGCATTCGCCCGACAACACTAAGATGCATATCGTATACACAGGGAGTCTTACGGTTGCCAAGGGGGTTCCACTACTCCTGGAAGCATTTGCAGCTATCACGGATCCTGAAGCCCGTTTGACACTTGTGGGCGGGACCGGAAGCCGGGGGATGCGGCAATATGTTGAATCAGCGTTGTCTCGGGATCCTCGCATTCGTGTCGTTCTGGGGGACCCGCTCCCTGTCCTGCAATCTGCCACTGTATACGTTCACCCCAGCTTTTCCGATGGCTATGGCTATGCGCCCATGGAGGCCCTCGCATGTGGGATTCCCGTCATAGTCAGCGCAGACACAGGGATGAAAGATTGCGTGGTGGACGGGGTCAATGGCTACGTAGTTCCCACAGGATCGGTCGAAGCCATAGTTGAACGATTGCGACAACTCCGTCGAGATCCGATTGGCTCTGTGCCAAACGCAAACACCCACGCAACCGATGGCCGGAAGTAGTTCTAATGCGCATCCTTCTCTGTAGCCCAGTCACCTTGGACCGTCGACTTGGAGCAGCCAAAGTCTACTGTGAAGTCGCCGACGGTTTTCAGCAGCAGGGATGGAGCAGTACACTTATCGGCCCAGAGGCGATCGGTGTAGAGACAAATACGTCGGAGTATTCACAACGGCTTCGTGAATATCTTCGACACAACGCATCGCAATACGATGTCGTGGAGTACGAACATACTGCACTGCCATACGCTCGTTCTGAGTTCCCGCCCGATACTTTGATGGTGGCCCGTTCCGTACTGCTGATTCATCATCTGCTCACCATCTCGATTCCTCCGCGCCCGCGGATCCGTGCCAGATTGGGCCGACTTCTGCTGGGCCGCCTACGACGTCGCAAAATTCGCCAGCAGGTAGCACTATCGACTCGAACCTGTCAAGAGGCGGATCTGGTCAATGTCTCCAACTTCGATGACTTGGCCGAATTGAACCGGCATGGTATCCCCAGCGGGAAAGTTGTTGTGTTACCCTACGCGTTATCGAAAGATCGTCTGGCGGCGCTGGATAAGACGTCAGTGTGTGCCTCGTCGCCACGGGTGGCTTTTGTGGGCACGTTCGATCCTCGCAAAGGCATGTGCGATCTGCCTATTATTGCAAGATTCGTTTGTGATGCGCGGTCAGACGTGTTGTTTCGACTGTTGGGAACGCGAGGCATGCTCCGTTCGGCTACGGAAGTGCTCGCCGAATTCCCGGTTGGAATCCGAGATCGCATCGAAGTGATTGAAACCTATGAACCCGAAGAGCTGCCCAAACTGCTCGCCGATTGCAGCGTCGGCGTTTTCCCTTCACGCTACGAAGGATTCGGGTTCGGTGTCCTTGAAATGCTCGCGGCCAGCATTCCAGTCATCGCATATCGTGCACCGGGACCGCCGATGATGCTGACCGAGGAATTCCTTGTGACATCTGGTGATAAGAAGGCAGCCGCCAAGAAACTGATCGCCTTGCTCGGTGACCAACCACGGCTCACGGCCGCTCGGTCTTGGGCTCGCCAGCGGGCAAGCGAGTTCCAATGGCACGACATTATTCAGCGAACCGCAACAACCTATGTAGAGCGGCATAACGCCTTGAAGCGACAATGATTTCATCGCACTCATCGGGCCGCGCCACGACTCACGGTTCAGCGTGATCGAAGAAGTCGACTCGCTCACCGTTTTGCAGCGGGCATGACACTCGTGTCGATGCAGCCAGTTCCGTGGGGCAAGCGATTAATCACCGTCCGCATCGGGTAGCCTTACGCTATTCGAAACGTATCACATTGTAGAACTCGCCTGGTATCGCCTCCGAAAACTGCATGACTTCGACACACAGTCCTGACTCCGCATTCATGCCGAAACGCATCGCCTTCCTCAGCCCCATCGGCGGTCTCGGTGGCGCGGAGCGGAGCCTGCTCCGCATTCTGGAAGTGCTGCAGCGACACGCACCCGAGATCGAATGTCACTTGCTCGCGGGCAGCGAAGGCCCATTGCTCGGCGAAGCCGCGGCTCTGGGTGCACGGGTCGAGTGCTTTCCCCTGGCGGAGTCGCTGCGGGCACTGGGCGAACGCAGCAGTCGCTTGAGCCTGCTCGCGAGCTTGCC